>JBBQZG010000090.1:0-13361 GCA_038207945.1 Burkholderiales bacterium | reverse complement strand
CGCTGCCGAGACGTTTGCCAAAAAAGTGGGTGAAATGTCGGGCGGCAAGTTCACCATCACCGTGCATGCCGGCGGCGAATTGATGCCAGCCTTTGGTGTGGTGGACGGCGTGCAAAATGGCACCGTTGAAATGGCCCACACCGCGCCTTACTACTTCTTTGGCAAGGACGAAACATTTGCCATTGGTTGCGCGATTCCGTTTGGCCTGAACAGCCGCCAGATGACCGCCTGGATGTACCAAGGCAACGGTGGCAAGCTGATGCGTGAGTTTTACGCCAAGTTCAACATCGTGAATTTCCCTTGCGGCAACACGGGCGCCCAAATGGGCGGCTGGTACCGCAAGGAAATCAAGAGCGTCAAGGACATGAAGGGCTTGAAGTTCCGCGTGGGCGGCTTTGCCGGCAAGGTCATCGAACGCATGGGCGGTGTGCCGCAAAATATTCCTGGCGGCGAAATCTACACCTCGCTCGAAAAAGGCACCATTGACGCTGCTGAGTGGGTGGGTCCGTACGATGACCAGAAATTGGGTTTTGCCAAAGTGGCGCCGTTTTACTACTACCCCGGTTGGTGGGAAGGCGGTCCTCAGCTTGACGTGTTCATCAACAACAAGGCCTTTGAGAGTCTGTCTCCTGAGTACAAGGCCATTGTGGAAGCCGCTGCCGCGTTTGCCCACACCGAAATGCAGGCCAAGTACGATGCCCGCAACCCTGGCGCCCTGAAGGCGCTGGTGGGTCAAAAGGTCAAGGTGTTGCCTTTCCCCAAAGACGTGATGGACTTGGCTTACAAGGAATCCATGGCCCTTTACGCAGAAGTAAGTGCGAAGAATCCCAACTGGAAGAAGGTCTACGACGATTACTCTGCGTTCCGCAAAGAACAGAACCTGTGGTTCCGCTTCACCGAAGCCAAGTTCGACAACTTCATGCAGGCGCAAAAGCTCTAAACCGCACTTGCGTACCTTGCAAAAAAGCCCCGGACTGCGGGGCTTTTTTTTGCGTTTGGCGTCAAGGCGTCTTTTTGGCGTCTTTGGCTGCGTCGTCCAGCATGGCCTTCATGGGGTCGTTGTCGTCGGGTTTGTCCGGGGCCGGGTCAGCGGCTGGATCCAGTGCGTTGGTTGCACCGGTGGCGTCCGAATTGGCATCCGCAGGTGCATCGGTTGCCGGTTCAGCAGTTGGCTCTTCCGTGTCAGGCATTTGCAACTGTTCCATGATCTGATCGGCGCTGAGGGCCTCCACTTTCTCAATGCCGCCGGTCACCAGGTTCGGGAACACCATCACCGACACCAGCATGGTCAATTGCAACAGAATGAACGCAATCGAGCCTTTGTAAATCTCGGTGGTTTTCACTGCCGCAATGGTTTTACCGGTCACGCGGTCTTTGTAGTCAAACTTGGCGGCCACGCTGCGCAGGTAAAACAGCGCAAAACCAAACGGCGGCGTCAGGAACGAAGTTTGCAGGTTCATGGCAATGATCACGCCAAACCAGATCATGGCCTGATCGGGGGTCATGCCAGGAATCAGGCCGGGCAAAATTTTCTCGGCCACCGGCGCCAGCAGCGGAATGACGATGAAGGCAATCTCAAAGAAGTCGATGAAGCAGCCCAGAATGAACACCAGAATGTTCACCACAATCAAGAAGCCCCAGGCGCCACCAGGCATGTCCTTGAACAGGTGTTCCACCCAGATGTGACCATCGGCCGCATTGAAGGTGAAGCTGAACACCGTTGAGCCAATCAAAATAAACAGCACAAACGAGGCCAGTTTGGCGGTGTTTTCAAGCGCTTGCGTCAGGATGCTCATGCTCAGACGGCTTTTGCCCTTGGCCAGAATCAGCGCGCCCAAGGCACCCATGGCCCCGCCTTCGGTGGGCGTGGCGACACCCAAAAAGATCGTGCCCAGCACCAAAAAGATCAGAATCAGCGGGGGCATCAGCACAAAGGTCACCTGCTCGGCCAGACGAGACAGCAGACCCATTTTGGTCACGCGGTTGATGAGGGCCAGGGCCAGGCCTGTCAATGACGCCAGTGTCATGGACAGAATCACAACTTCATCGCCTGGTGACTTTGTGGCGCGTTCCAGCCAACTGGTCATCAAGCCGTCATGGACTTGTGCCCAACCGTAACCCACGGCTGCACAGACCAGAACCAGCACCAACAGCGAGCGGTGACCAGATTTACCGTCGTCTTCCTTGAACAGCAGCGCTTCTGGCGGCAAGGCCGGCACCAGTTTGGGTTTGAAAATGGCCGTGGCCACAATGAACAAAACGTACAAACCCACCAGCAGCAGGCCGGGAACCAGTGCGCCGGAGTACATGTCGCCTACGGAACGACCCAATTGGTCGGCCAGCACGATCAGCACCAGTGAGGGCGGAATGGCTTGTGCCAGCGTGCCTGAGGCCGTGATGGCGCCGGTGGCAATGGTGCGGCTGTAGCCGTAGCGCAGCATCACCGGCAATGAGATCAGGCCCATGGAAATCACCGCAGCCGCTACCACGCCCGTGGTGGCGGCCAGCAGGGCACCCACCAAAATCACTGCAATGGCCACGCCGCCGCGTACCGGGCCGAAGACCTGGCCGACGGTTTCCAGCAGGTCTTCGGCCATGCCGCTTCGCTCCAGAATGATCCCCATGAAAGTGAAGAACGGAATGGCCAGCAAGGTGTCGTTTTGCATGATGCCAAAAATACGCAGGGGTAGCGCCTGGAACATGGCCGCCGGGAATATACCTGCTTCAATGCCGATCCAGCCAAAGCCCAGCCCGCAAGCTGCCAGGCCAAACGCCACCGGGAACCCGGTCAGCAACAGGGCAAACAGCCCGATGAACATCAGTGGCACAAATTGTTGTGCCAAAAGGGTGGTTTGCATTTACTTGTCTCCTGCCAGGGCTTGTGCCAACTTGGCTTCCAGTGCCTCGGCATTTTTTTGGTCGTCAGACTTGGCGTCTTCGCCACTGAGTACGTCAGGGCCGTGGCCGGTGAGGAACGCCACGCGTTTGATGAGTTCAGACACACCTTGCAGCAGCAGCAGGCCAAACCCCAGGGGAATCAATGCATAGGCGGGCCAGCGTATCAAACCACCGGCGTTTTGTGACATTTCTCCGCTGATGTAAGCCTGGTAGAAAAAAGACCAGCCCAGAGACGCGGAGATCATGCAAAAAGGCATCAACACTGCCACGATGCCCACCACGTCAATCCAATTGCGGGTGCGTTCACCCAGCTTGGTTGAAATGAAGTCGATGCGCACATGCGAATTCTTTAAAAAACCGTAGCCCGCGCCCAACATGAACACCGCCGCAAACAGGTACCACTGAATCTCAAGCAGACCGTTGGAACTGCTGTTGAATAATTTGCGTACCAGCGCGTTGCCGGCGCTGATCAGGGTGGTGGCCAAAATCAGCCACATGGTGAGTTTGCCAACCCAGGTGCTGATTTTGTCGATCAGCCGGGACAGCGAGAGTAGAAAGGGCATGGTGTCTCCATTGTTAGAGTTCTCGGCAAAATAGCCACGGTAATGGCTGGATGCTGGCTGAAAGCCGTTGGAGTTTAGCGGGTCAACCTCAACTCAGAGCATGAATAATTTTAGGGCGTGGTATGAAATTTACTCGTGGGTTTAACCATTGTGTCAGGCGGTCAAGTCTGTCCGGCACCTTGCATTTTTTTCGCTGTGTAGTCCCACCACGGTAAAACTCGGCGCATGGCGAGCACTTGGCCGCAGTCCAGCGCCGAATACCCTGAGATGTTTTGCAGCACACTCTGCCAGGTCTGACTTTGAAGTGTTTGCAGCAAGGCCTGGATGGCAGGCTGGTCAAGTGCGGATTTAAGGCACACCAGGTGGTATCGCTCGTTGGCCAGGGGCACAAAGTCGAGCCTCGCAGCATTGGCGGCTGCAGCGATGCCCATCCCCACATCACATAGACCGGCCGCCACCGCTTGGGCCACGGCCACATGGGTCGACTCGGTGTGTGCATCACCGTTGAAGTCAGCGTTGCTCAGGCCGGCAAGTGCCAGCAGTTCGTCAAGCACCACCCGCGTGCCGCTGCCCCGCGTGCGGTTGGCAAAACGGGCCTGGCGCTGCACCACATCCTGCAAGCTGCGCAGGCCAAGCGGATTGCCTTTGGCCACCATTAATCCTTGGGCGCGCTGGGCAAAACCAATGATTTTGTGTTGCCCCGGCTGCAGCAGCGCCTTGTAGGTGCGTTCAGTCAAGGTTTTCTTGCCAATGTCTTGCAGCGTGTGAAAGCCCGCCATCACGCAGCGGCCTTCGTTCAGGGCACGGATGGCATCCACGCTGCCGGTAAAACGAATGTCAAGGTGCAGCTTTTGCGGGTCAAGCTGCAAGGCAAATTCCCGCAGGCGAGACAAGGCCTCGTCATGGCTGGCGTACAGCGTGACCACATGTTCGCTGTCGTCAAACGCCATGGCGTAGCTGCGTTCCAGCTCGGCGCGAAGCGCTTCAATTTGCGGCGCCAGGCGGGCCTGCGCCTGGCGCTCGGCCCACATCAGTTTGGAGGCAAACTCTGTCAGGCGCGCCGCTTGGCCTTTTTCCCAGATGAGCAGTTCGTTGCCCAGCTCGTTTTCCCAGCGCTTGAGCTCGCCCCAGACGTGCCGGTAGCTCAAACCCAGGGCGCGCGCGCCGCCAGATATGGAGCCGTGGGTGCTGACGGCCTGCAGCAAGTCAATCAAGGGGTTGCGCACCAGCGCTGGGCTGCTGTCGCGCGACAGCGTGTAGTGAAGTTGAAGCCTATGCACGGTGGTTCATATCGCCAGTCATTTAATCGATGGCTACGATACCGCAACTTATGTCCTCGTTCTCAGAAAGCGCCGCGACGGCGCTGCAACTCATTGCGTCCATGGATTCCAGCCTGCTTGCCATTGTGGGTCGGTCCTTGTCTGTGAGTGCCACCGCGTGTCTCATTGCCTGCAGTCTGGGGCTGGTGCTGGGCGCCTGGCTCGGTGTGGCGCGTTTTGCCGGGCGTGGCGCGGTGCTGACGCTGCTCAACACGTTTTTGGCGGTGCCCTCGGTGGTGGTGGGCCTGGTGGTTTACCTGCTGCTGTCACGCAGCGGGCCGTTGGGCTATCTGGGCTGGTTGTTCAGCGTCAAGGCGATGGTGCTGGCGCAGGCGGTGCTGGTGCTGCCGGTGGTCACGGCGTTGACCCGCCAGGCGGTGGAAGACGCGCAAGGGCTGCACGGTGAACAGTTGCAGTCGCTTGGGGCCAGCCCGCTGATGCGCAGCCTGTTGCTGGCTTGGGACGAGCGTTATGCCTTGCTCACCGTGCTGATTGCATCATTCGGGCGGGCTGTGTCCGAAGTCGGCGCGGTGATGATTGTGGGTGGCAACATTGACGGTTTTACTCGTGTCATGACCACAGCCATTGCCCTGGAAACCAGCAAAGGTGATTTGCCGCTGGCGTTAGGTTTGGGAATCATTTTGCTCGGCGTGGTGCTGCTGTTGAACGTGATGATTGGGCTGGTGCGGCGCTGGCGTGAACACCAGGAAGCAGGCATGTCGCCGGCATTGCCGCTGGGGGTGTCGGTGTGAAGCCGGCAGGCTTGATGGGCAAGGACGCGGCTGCGTTTGCCGGCTTGCCGGTATCGCGGTCGCCGCAGCCTGAGGGGGTGTTTGAACTGTCTGCGGCCAGCGTGCATTTTGGCCAGCCTGCCCGCGCCGTGCGTGCTTTGACAGAGGTGTCGCTGCAGATCAAACAGGGTGAGCGGGTGGCGCTGGTGGGGGCCAATGGCTGTGGCAAGAGCACCTTGCTGCGTTTGCTGCACGGCCTGGCCCAACCCACATCCGGCCAAATGCGCAGCGCGCCCAGCTTGCGCCAGGCCATGTTGTTCCAAAAGCCGTACTTGATGCGTTTGTCGGTGCAGGTCAACATCGCCTTGGGCTTGTGGCTGCGTGGGGTACCGTGGGGCACGGCCAAAATACAGTCGCATGCTGCACTGGCGCGTGTCGGCCTAACGGCATTGGCGCAGCGCAATGCACGCCAACTCTCAGGCGGCCAACAGCAACGTGTTGCCATGGCGCGGGCCTGGGCACTGCAACCCCAGGTGTTGTTGCTTGACGAGCCCACCGCCAGCCTGGACCCGCACGCCAAGCGCGAGGTGGAGGCGCTGATAGAAGAGTTTGCCAGCCAACCGGGTGCCATGACGCTGATCTTTGCCAGTCACAACCTGGGCCAGGTCAAGCGCTTGGCCAGCCGGGTGATTTATTTGGAGCAGGGCCGCGTGCTGGCCGACTTGCCGGTGCACGATTTCTTCAACGGGCCACTGTTGCAGACGCAGTACCCACAAGCCCATTCTTTTGTCAACGGAGAAACCCTGTGAAGCATCAACCCGACCGTATTCAGCAAAAAAAATATGCATTTTAGACTTCTAGCCCTTTTAATTAAAGGGTTAGAAGCTACATTATTGGTAGCGTCTTTCGGACTCGCCAGCAGTGTCTGTGCGCAGTCAATTGTGATGGCGTCCACCACTTCTACCGAGCAGTCGGGCCTGTTTGGTGTGCTGCTGCCAGAGTTCAAGAAAGCCAGCGGCATTGACGTGAAAGTGGTCGCGCTGGGTACCGGCCAGGCCATTGACATGGGCCGCCGGGGCGACGCCGATGTGTTATTTGTTCACGACAAGGCGGCTGAAGAAAAAGTGGTGGCCGAGGGCTTTGCGGTCAAGCGCCTGGAGGTGATGTACAACGACTTTGTACTGATCGGCCCCAAGGCCGACCCGGCACAAATCAAAGGCAGTGACATTGTGGAAGCCCTGAAAAAAGTGGCGGCTGTCAACGCCGAATTCATCTCACGCGGCGACAAAAGCGGTACCCACGCGGCCGAGCTGCGCTTCTGGAAAGACGCTGGCCTGATGAGCGACAAGACCGGCAGTGGCTACAAATCCTGTGGCTGCGGCATGGGCCCGGCGCTCAACATGGCGTCAAGCACGGGTGCGTATGTGCTGGCAGACCGTGGCACCTGGCTTAACTTCAAAAACCGGGGCGACCTGAAACTGCTGGTGGAAGGTGACAAACGCCTGTTCAACCAATACGGCGTGATGCTCGTCAACCCGGCCAAACACCCGCACGTGAAGGCAGCCGATGGCCAGAAGTTTGTCGACTGGGTCACCTCACCTGCGGGTCAGGGCGCGATTGCCAGCTACAAAATTGGCGGCGAGCAGTTGTTTTTCCCGAATGCGGTGAAGTAGGGCAAGACGTGCCCGTGCGTGGGGTTCCTGCTTGCCCTGCTGCTGCATCAGGGTGTCAGTGCCGGGTTGCGCAGCAGCACATAGAGCCCGGTGCCCACCAGGATGCTCAGGAGCGGCTGTCTGCGCCACCACTGCAATGCCAACACGGTCGCGATGGCTGCCAATTCAGCCCAAGGCCCAACCGGGTTGCCTTTGGCGCTGCCCACCAGCGTGTGGGTCAGCAGCAGCGTCATGATGGCCAGCGGCAAAAAGCGCCCCAGCCGCTGCACCAGCGGATGGCGCTGCAAAAAGCGCGCTGCCAGAAACGGCAAGGCACGCAGGCCAAAGGTCACGGCAGCCATGGCCGCCAGCGCGCCCAAGGCGTAAGCGGTGTCGATCATGGCGCTGCCACGTTTGGTGAAGTTTTGGGCCAGAAAAGGCCTGCCAAAACGCTCAGGGCAATGGCCACCAGCAGTGCCTGTTGTGGCATCACGGTCAGCGCGACGCCGTAGCTCAGCAGCGCCACCCACAATGGCGCGGTTGCATCCGAGCTGCGCCACTGCTCCACTGCCAGCACGGCAAACAAGGCCGCCAACGCAAAGTCCAGACCCACCAGTGAAATTTGCACCTGGGCCCCAATCAGCGCCCCTAGCAGGGTGCCCAGCACCCACCAAGCCTGGTTGAGCAAAGCCACCGCCACCATCTGGCCGGTGCGGGTGCCCTCGGGCAGTGTGGTCAGCACCGAATAGGTCTCATCTGTCAGGGCAAACACCAGGTACCAGCGTGCCCATGGCTGTTTGGGCAGTTTGTGCAACAGCGACAGGCCGTAAAACATGTGGCGCAAATTCACCACCAGCGTGGCCAAAGCAATCGACGCCACCGGCAGACTGGCCGCCAGCATCGGCACCATCATGAACTGCGAGGCACCGGCGTAGACGAACACGCTGGCCGCGAGCGCCAGCCACCACGGCGCGCCCGCCTGCACAAACAAGAAGCCAAACACCATGCCCAGCGGCACATAACCCATGGCCACGGTAACGGACAAAGACAGCACGGAGATGGGCGGCGGCAGGGCTGGTGGCGTGCTGGGTGGGGTGTCAGACATGAAACACTTGCAATCGGTAGGGGGGTAAATCGGGACAACTGCCAGCAATGTACCAGCCGCGTACCGGTACTGCGCTGTGCCTTGTCCGCACCTGCAATGACTTTGCCGGGCATTCTTGTAAAGCCTGCCGTGTGCGCGGGATAATTTGCTGAAACTACCGGAGACTTCCATGACAACGCTGAAAAAGATCCCCAAAGTGGCCGTGTTGCTCGCAGGCTGTGGTCATCTTGATGGCGCCGAAGTGCGCGAAGCCGTGCTGACGCTGCTGGCGCTTGACCAGCACGGTGCGGCGTTCCAGTGCATTGCCCCCAATGCGCCGCAATTTCATGTGATCAACCACGTGACGGGCGAGCCGGTTGAGGGTGAGGTGCGCAATATCCTGGAGGAATCCAGCCGCATCGCCCGCGTCGGCCAATGCCTGGATCTGGCACTGGCCAAGGTGCAAGACTATGACGCGCTGGTGATGCCGGGCGGCTACGGCGTGGCCAAAAACCATTGCACGTTTGCCTTCAAGGGTGCGCAGGCTGAGGTGCGCGCGGATGTGGCGGCGTTTGTGCGTGGCTTTTTTGATGCCAAAAAGCCGGTAGGTGCCATTTGTATTGCGCCTGCGCTGGTGGCGTTGGCGCTGAACCAAGCCAAAGACAGCGCGGCGATGACCTTGGGCAACGATGCCGGGTGCGCCACCGCGTTGGGCCAACTCGGTCAGCACAACCAGAACACGCCCAATGCCAGAGAAATCGTGATTGATGAGGCGCACAAGCTCATCACCACACCGGCCTACATGTTTGACGACGCGCGCCTGAGCGATGTATTTGTTGGCATTGAGCGTTGCGTGGCTGAAGTACTGAAGCGGGTGTCATGAAGAGCATTTGTGTCTATTGCGGCTCCAGCCCAGGTCGACTTGAGGCCTATGTAGACGGCGCACGCGCGTTGGCCCGGGCGCTGGTGGATCGGGATCTGGGGCTGGTGTATGGCGGTGCCAGCATTGGCCTGATGGGGCTGATCGCCGACAGCGTGTTGCACCTTGGCGGGCGCGCTGTGGGCGTGATCCCGCAAGCTCTGGCGCGCAAGGAAGTGGCGCACAAGGGGTTGACCGAGCTGCACATCACCCAATCCATGCACGAGCGCAAAACCCTGATGGCCGAGCTGTCTGACGGCTTCATTGCCATGCCGGGTGGCATTGGCACCTTTGAGGAACTGTTTGAAATCTGGACCTGGGCGCAGTTGGGCATTCACGCCAAACCGGTGGGCGCGCTCAATGTGGCTGGGTACTACGACGCGTTGACCACATTTTTGGACCACGCCACAGCGGAGCAGTTCATGAAGCCGCAGCACCGTTCAATGCTGATCGTCGAGCCAGAGCCCGTGGCGCTGCTGGCGCGGTTTGCCACCTACCAGCCGCCAGGCATCCAGAAGTGGCTGGATGCGGATGAATCCTGACACTGGCATGATTTATATAACAAACTAGCTTCTAGCCCTTGTTATATATGCATATGCAGCTACGCATTAAATAGCAATATTAGCCCAGAACCGCCACGCCTTTGACTTGCGCAAACACCAGTTTGCCGGGCGCCAGCCCCAGTGCATGGCCCGAGCGGGCAGTGATGCGGGCCAGCAAGGGCGTGTTGCCTGCGTGCAGCGCCACCATCAGCTGGCCGGGGCTGTCGGGCGACACGGCAGTGACCGTGCAGGGCAGGATGTTCAAAATGCTGGTGTCACATTGGCGCTGCAAGGTCAGGCTGACATCGCGCGCGGCCACACGCACACGCAAGGTTTTGCCCGGAGCAGCGTTCTGACGCGCCACGGTCAGCTCGCCACCGGCAAATCGGGTGAGGGTCAGGTGGTCATGGTCGTCATGCGACACCACCTTGCAGTGCAGCACCGCGCCAGCGGTGTCGCCATGCGCGAGTGACAAGTCCAGCCGTGTCAACAGGTCTTCGGTCTGACCCTGCGCAACGACCCGGCCCGCATCCAGCAGCACCAGGTGGTCGGCCAGACGGGCCACTTCGTCAATGGCGTGGGTGACGTAGATCACCGGCAGATTGAGCTCGGTCTGCAGGCACTCCAGATAGGGCAATATCTCGGCCTTGCGCGGCGCATCCAGCGCGGCCAGCGGTTCGTCCAGCAGCAGCAGGCGTGGGCTGGTGGCCAGGGCACGGGCAATGGCCACACGCTGGCGCTCACCGCCTGAGAGTTCATGGGGCCAACGATTCAGCAAGTGGCCAATGCCCAGCAAGTCCAGTGCGCTGTTCCAGCTTTGGCTGCGCTGCGCAGTGGGCGTGCGCTTGAAGCCGTACTGCAAATTGCCTTGCACATTCAGGTGTTCAAACAGGCTGGCTTCCTGAAACACATAACCCAAAGCCCGCTGGTACACAGGTTTGAAGAGGTTTTGCGCACTGTCTTGCCACACCTCACCCTGCACGCTGATGTGCCCCTGTGCTTTGGGTTCCAGTCCGGCCAACACCCGCAAGGCCGTGGTCTTGCCCGAGCCGGACGCGCCAAACAACGCGGTGATGCCGTGGCCGGGAAGCATCAGGTCAAGGTCCAACGAGAAACCATCGCGTTGGAGCAGCGCTTTGAGCTGCAGTTCTGGTGACTTGCTCATGTGCCCATCCGCTTGCGCTGTGCGCTGTTGTAGGTGTGCAGCGCCAGCAGCACCACAAAGCTAAAGCCCAGCATCACGGCGGCCAACCGGTGCGCGTCTGAATATTCCATGGCTTCCACATGGTCGTAAATCTGCACCGACACCACGCGCGTGACACCCGGAATATTGCCGCCCACCATCAGCACCACACCAAATTCACCCACGGTGTGGGCAAAACACATGATGACCCCGGTGACAAAACCGGGCCTGCACAGCGGCACGACGACGCTGAAAAAAGCATCCAGGGGAGATGCGCGCAGGCTGGCGGCCACCTCCAAAGGGCGCGTGCCCATGGTTTCAAACGCGTTCTGGATAGGTTGCACCATGAAGGGCAGGGAATAAAAAACGGAGGCCACCACCAGCCCGGTAAAAGTAAAGGGCAGCAGCCCCAGGCCCAGTGCCTGCGTCCATTGCCCCACCGTGCCCTGTGGCCCCATGAACACCAGCAGGTAAAACCCCAGCACCGAGGGCGGCAGCACGATGGGCAGGGCCACCAGTGCCCCCAACGGTTTTTTGACCCAGGATTGCGTGTGCGCCAGCCACCACGCCAGAGGTGTGCCCAGCAGCAGCAAAATCACCGTGGTGAGCGCCGCCACTTGCAGCGTCAGGCCAATGGCTTGCAGGTCAGCGTCGGTCAGCATGGCTTGGGTTTTGTGGCGTTCAAACGTCGTAGCCGTAAGAGCGGATCAGGTCTTTGATGTGGGGGCTTTGCAGCAGCTTGACCAACGCCAGTGCTGCCGGGTTGTTGGCGCCGTGTTGCAGAATCACAGCGTCTTGCCGGATCGGGCTGTACAGGCTTTGTGGCACCACCCACATTGAGCCGCCCTTGAGTTTGCCGCCTTCGAGCGCCTGTGACATGGCCACAAAGCCAATCTCGGCGTTGCCGGTGTGCACGAAGTTGTAAGTCTGGCCAATGCTTTCGCCCTGCACCAGTTTCGGCGTCAAGGTGTCCGTCAGGCCGAGTTTGTTCATGACCTGCACGGCGGCTTCGCCATAAGGTGCAACCTTGGTGGCGGCGTAGGCCAGTTTACGGAAGTTGCCGGCCTTGAGCACCTCGCCCTTGGCATCTACCTTGGCAACGTCGGCTGACCACAGCACCAGTTTGCCGGTGGCATAGGTAAATTGACTGCCTGGTTTGACCAGCCCATCTTTGGCAAGCGCCGCAGGTGTGCTTGTGTTGGCGGCCAGCAGCACGTCAAACGGTGCACCATGCGTGATCTGGGCGTACAGCTTGCCGGTGGCTCCGAGCGTGACCTTGAGGGTGTGGCCAGTGGTTTTCTCCAGCACGGCCGCAATGGCCTTGATCGGCTCGGCAAAGTTGGCGGCCACGGCGATGTGGGCTTGCTCGGCCATCACCTGGGTGTGCGCCAAAGCGACCAGCACGAGGGCGGGGAGAAGTCGGGTCAAGGGTCTCATGGGGTTCCTTGGTGATGTTCGCTATTCTAAAATAGAATAGCGACAGTAGCAAACCACCGTGGCGATGTATTTGTGGGGCTAAGTCAGAACTATTTATATATAAAAAATTGACCTCTAGCCCATGTAATATATGCACATGAAGCTATCAAATTTGATGTGACACAATTTCCGCATGAACACTCAGAGCAACGCCACCTTGCCCCAGGCCTTGGGCGATTCAGCCAGTGACAAGCGTCTGGAGGTGCTGCGGTTGGTGGGACAGTCGGGCTCTATCAGTCAGGCAGCGCGTGAGGTTGGCATCAGCTACAAGGCGGCCTGGCAAGCCATTGACACGCTGACCAACCTCAGCGGCGTGACGCTGGTGGACCGCACCGTGGGTGGCAGCGGCGGCGGTGGCGCGCGCATCACGGCGCAAGGGGTGGTGCTGCTGGCGCTGGCTGATGAACTGGCTGACGCGCGCCGCCAGGTGCTGTCGCGCTTTGCCGGTGGGGCCGCGCTGGCGGGTGGTTTGGGCCTGCGCACCAGCATGCGCAACCAGTTGCCCTGCACCGTGCTGCGCTGCGAGGCACTGGCCCCGTACGACCCTATGGCCAGCGTGACGCTGAAAACACCGGGCGGTGCGCTTTTGCAATCCAGCGTGACCTGGGAGAGTGCTGACCTGCTCGGCTTGGTTCCCGGCCTGGCGGTGCTGGTGCTGTGCAAAGCCACGGCGGTGCAGGTGCTGGCCAAGACATCGCAGGCCTCGAACGCTCCGATGACGGCTGTTCAAGCGATGCCCGCAGACTGCGAGCTTGTGGGCAAGGTGGAACGCGTCACTCCCGGTCAGGGACGTGACGAAGTGGTGCTGGCACTTGAAGGGGGTGGGCATTGGGTGGGTTTCGCCACGCATCCCTTTGTCGCTGTGGCCGGGCAGCGCGCGGTGGCCCGCATAGGGGCGTCTGCATTGGTGGTGGGGCTTGTGGGCTAAGACCGTGCGGACACGTCTCAAGCCTGATCTTTGTCTTTGGCACCGAGCTTGCGGTACAGCGTGGCG
>JBBQZG010000089.1:0-13560 GCA_038207945.1 Burkholderiales bacterium | reverse complement strand
GACTATGCCAATGACGAAGACTTTGCCATTCAGGGCTGGGAATACCAGTTCAAATGGCGACCATGGGCAGGTGCCCAATTTATTCTCAATCAAGCGTATACCGACATCGGCGCAGCGTACGTTCTTAATGGCAACGGCACTTCCTTCGCGGCACCCAAGCGCGCCAGCACGCTGGTCTATTTTCAGAAATTTCCTAATGGACTGGACTTTAGCCTGAGCCATCAGGACAGTGGTACGGCGACCCTGGCTGGCGCCGGTCTGAACAGCCGACAGGCTTTCACCCGTACCGATGTGCGCCTGGGCTGGCCGCTGCGCTGGGGCGCACACGCCGGTGAAGTGGCTGTCACGGTGCAAAACCTGGGTTCACCGTATCAGGACTACTTTGTTGGCCACTCTTTTGATCGTCGTGCCTTCGTGACCCTGCGCCTGGACAACTGACCCAGGCATGATGCTGTGCCTGCGTTCGTTTTTGCTCGGTCTGGCACTGTGCCTGCTGGGCTCGCTGGCGCAGGCTGACGTCAGGGTGGTGATCGTCAGCAGCGATAGCACCGCTGCCTACATGGAGGCGGTGCAGGAGTTGATCGCCGAATTGGGGCGCCGCGGCGTGTCACCATATGACATTCGACGTTTGAGCGTGCCGGAATGGTCGGTGCAGCCAGCGCAGGCCGAGCCGCCGCGCATCTTTGTGGCATTGGGTACCCAGGCGACTGCTGCGCTGGCGGCCAGCCAACTGTCGGCACCTGTGTTGGCGGCGCTGATTCCGCGCAGCAGTTTCGAGCGAGTGATGCGCAGCAGCGCGCGCACGGCTTCCCGCGACTTCAGTGCGATTTATCTCGATCAACCCTTGCCGCGCCAGCTCGCCACCATCCGCCTGGCCTTGCCGCAAGCCAAACGTCTGGGTGTGCTGTGGGGGCCTGATTCATGGCCCAACGCACCGGCCTTGCGGACGCTGGCGGTAGCCAACGGTTTGTCTCTGGTGGAATCCGGGCTGGAAGGCAATTTCAATGTGTTTCCCGACTTGCAGCAGGTGCTCAACAGCAGCGACGTGTTGTTGGCTTTGGCAGACCCGCTGGTGTTCAACAGTGGCAGCATCCAGAATATTTTGCTGACCACGTTCAGGGCGGGCGTGCCAATGGTGGCGTTTTCCCCCGCCTATGTGCGCGCCGGGGCGTTGCTGGCTTTGCATGCCACGCCAGGGCAGGTGGGGCGGCAGGCGGCTGCATTGGTGCAAGCCGCCCTGCGCGGCCAGCCCTTGCCGGGGCAGCCGGTGGAGTCCAATGATTTTGAGGTCAGCGTGAATGAGCATGTGGCCAGAGCCTTGAACCTGTCACTGGATGGCAAGGCCCTGCGCCTGTCGCTGCGCCGCCTGGAGCGTTTGCCATGAAGCGCCTTGATATTCGGGCGCGCATGCTGCTGGCCGCACTGTTGCCGGTGGCGATGGTCAGCGTGCTGTTGGCGGTGGTGTTTTTGCTGGCCCGCTTTGATGACATGCAGGAGTCGTACCAACAGCGCATTCGCTCGGTGTCGCGTCAGCTTGCGTTGGCCAGCGAGTATGGGTTGTTTTCAGCCAACCAGACGCAGTTGCAGACTGTGGTGCGTGGTGCTTTGCGAGAGCCTGACGTTCGCCGGGTGGCTATTCTGGATGGTCGCGGCCAGATTCTGGCCATCGCAGGAGATGATGCTGCGCCGCTCACGCTGGCGTATGGCGCACAGGAAGATCAGGTGTTTGACGCCAAGCGTCACCTGGACACTTTGGCACAACCGGTGTTTGCCACCGGCATCAAGCTCGATGACTTGTACCAGGATGCCACGTCGCGCCCGGATGGCTTGCCCGCGCAACTGGGCCAGGTGGTGGTGACGTTTTCGCGCCAGGCCGTAGATGCTCGCAAGCAAAGCATGCTGCTGCTGGGCGGTTTGGTCACTCTGATGGGGCTGATTTTTGGCGTGCTGCTGGCTGCCGGACTAGCACGTGGTGTGATTAACCCAATTTTGCGTGTCACTCACATGATCGAACGTATTGGTCGTGGTGATTTTTCGGCGGCAACCGATGTCACAACCGATGCCCCCAAGCTCGGTGACCCGCTGCACGACTTGCAGGAAAATCTGCGCAAAATGGCCGAGCGCCTGGCCGACGCACGGGAAGACCTGGAGCAGCAAATCAACACCGCCACACAGGCGTTGCGCGAGAAAAAAGAAGAGGCTGAGCAGGCCACTCAGGCCAAATCGCGGTTCTTGGCGGCAGCCAGCCATGATTTGCGCCAACCCACCCATGCCTTGGGCATGTTTGTGAGCCGCTTGGCGCAGTTGCCGCATGACGACCAGACGCGCCAACTGATTGGCAATCTGGAACTCTCGGTCCGCGCCATGCAAAACCTGCTGGACGGATTGCTGGACATTTCCAGGCTTGAAGCGCTGGCTGTCCAGGTGAAGCTTGGCCCCTTTGCCTTGTCTGGCTTGTTGGCGCAATTGCGCCACGATCTGGCTCAAACGGCCCATGACAAAGGGCTGCAATTGCGCATTTGCGATAGCGCCGCGTGGGTGATGACTGATGCCACGCTGCTCTACCGCATTTTGCTCAACCTGGTGGGCAATGCCTTGCGTTACACCGACCATGGCGGGGTGGTGGTGGCTTGCAGGGTGATTCATGCGGGCGCCCATGTGCAATTACAGGTGTGGGACAGCGGCATTGGCATTGCACCAGAGCACCAGCAAGACGTGTTCAAGGAGTTCTACCAGGTAGGCAATCCGGCGCGTGACCGCAACAAAGGGCTGGGCCTGGGATTGAGCATCGTGCAGCGCACAGCAGATTTATTGGGTCACCCGCTGGCCCTGGTGTCGCGCCCGGGGGTAGGCACACGCTTTACGCTCACTTTGCCCAAGGTGGCGCCAGCCACTGGTACCCCTGAAGCGGTACTTTCCGAGCGTGAGCAAAAAGACGATTTGCTAGGCGCCGAATTGCTGGTGATTGAAGACGACGCATTGGTGCGGTCTGCGCTGGTAGGGCTGCTGGGTGGCTGGGGTATTCGGGTGTACGAGGCGCAGGGCCTAAACGCTGCGCAACAGTGGATTCAGAATGGCTTGAAACCCGTGCTGATTTTGAGTGACTACCGTCTGCAGGACGGACAGAACGGCATTGATGTGGTGCAACAGTTGCGCGGCCAGTTGCGCTACGCAGTGCCCGCTTGCCTGATGAGTGGCGACACCGACGTCGCTTTGATGGGCGCGGCACAGGCGGCTGGCTTGACGCTGTTGCACAAACCCGTGCGGCCGGCCAAGCTGCGCAATTTGTTGCGGCGCTTGTTGGTGGGTCAGCCCGTTGAAGACGAAGGCGACTTGCGATAACCCCAGCGGGCCGCCTCGGTGGCTGCCTGGGTGCGGGTTTTGGCTTTCAAGGCCCGCATGATGGCCGTCACATGGGTTTTGATGGTTTCGTCGCCCACAAACAATTTGGCACCAATTTCGCGGTTGGTGTGGCCGTCCAGCAGCAATTGCAGCACTTCGAGCTGACGTGGACTTAAAACAGGAGCCTGGTGGCCGGAAAACGCGTCCTCCAACCCGGTCCCGGGGAAACCAGTCAGGTGGGTGGGCGCATAAATTTCACCGGCCAGCACCCGCCGCAGGGCCTGCAGCAGCTCATCGCTCAAGCCAGATTTGGTGATGAAACCCGCTGCACCTTGCGCCAGCGCCTGCTGCATGATGCTGGGGTTGGCTGAACCAGACAAGAGCACCACGGGTAACTCAGGATGCCTTTTGCCAAGCAAGGCCAAGGCAGCCAGACCGTTCATGTCCGGCAAATGGTAGTCCAGCAGCACCAAGTCAAGGTCAGGGTGGGCTTGGGCCAGGAGGAAAGCCTGGGCACAATCGGGCGCTTGCAGCACCTCAGTGGGCTCGGCAGGGTCAAGTCCTTTGAGCACCTGGCACAGGCCTTCGCGCACAAGCGCATGATCGTCCACCACGAGAATTTTCAAGATAGCTGCCTTGTGGTCTTCTTACAATTCAACAGATGATGGCATTGGCCTTGTTTTTGAGTGCCAGACTGCCTTTTTTCATCATACTTTACGCACATGTTCGTTCACTTACGCCTGCACACAGAATTTTCCGTCATTGACGGCACCACCCGCATTGATGAGGTGCTCAAGGCTGCGGCGTCTGACGGCCAGCCTGCCCTGGCGATCACCGACCTGAGTAACCTTTTTGGGGCCATCAAGTTTTACAAGGAAGGGCGCAAACGCGGGGTCAAGCCCATCCTCGGTGCCGAAGTCTGGCTGGAAGGCTTGGGCAAGGAGCTGGGGCAACTGTCCCGCGTGTTGCTGCTGGTGCAAAGCCACCAGGGTTACCTGAATTTGTCAGAACTGCTGGCGCGCGCCTGGACGCAAAACGGTGGCAAAGCCCAGGCCACGGTCACCCTGGCGTGGCTGACCGAGTTGAATGCCGGGCTGATTTGCCTCTCGGGTGCACAGGCCGGGCCAGTGGGCCAGGCGCTGTTGCAGGGCGACGAGGCGCGGGCACTTGATGCCGCCTTGCAACTTGCAGGCATTTTCACGCACCGCTTTTACCTGGAGCTGCAGCGCGCAGAGCGCCCGGATGATGCGGCCCACGTGGCTGCAGCCGTGCAGCTGGCCCAGCGCACGCAATTGCCGGTGGTGGCCACGCACCCGGTGCAGTTCCTTGCGCCTGAAGACTTTGAGGCGCATGAAGCCCGTGTGTGTATTGCAGAGGGTGAGCTGCTGGCCAACCCCCGGCGGGTGCGCCGCTTCACGCGCGACCAGTACTTCAAGACCGCGGCAGAGATGCACACGCTGTTTGCCGATGTGCCCTCGGCACTGGCCAACAGTGTGGAAATTGCCAAACGCTGTAATTTGAGCC
Organism: Burkholderiales bacterium; assembly: GCA_038207945.1. Classification (GTDB taxonomy): domain Bacteria; phylum Pseudomonadota; class Gammaproteobacteria; order Burkholderiales; family Burkholderiaceae_C; genus Rhodoferax. The sequence continues at coordinate 8,694 of JBBQZG010000089.1, read as the reverse complement.
TGGTGTTGGGCAAGCCGCAGTTGCCGGACTTTCCTATCCCCCCGGTCAATGGCGTGGTGATGGATGCAGATGCGTACTTTCGCTACGCCTCGCATGAAGGGCTCAAAGAGCGCATGGCCCACCTGTACCCTGACCCGGCAAAGCGCGCGCTTGAGATGCCGCGTTACCTGGAACGACTTGAATTTGAGCTGGTGACGATTTTGGGCATGGGATTTCCCGGCTACTTTCTGATCGTGGGCGACTTCATCAACTGGGCGAAAAACAACGGTTGCCCGGTGGGGCCGGGGCGTGGCTCCGGTGCTGGCTCGCTGGTGGCTTATGCCCTGAAGATCACCGACCTGGATCCGCTGCAATACAACCTGCTGTTTGAGCGATTTTTGAACCCCGAGCGGGTCTCCATGCCCGACTTCGACATCGACTTTTGCCAGGGCAACCGCGACCGCGTCATTGACTATGTGAAAGAAAAATACGGCAAAGACGCGGTCAGCCAGATCGCCACCTTTGGCACCATGGCAGCACGTGCCGCCATTCGCGATGTGGGCCGGGTGCTGGACATGAGTTACACCTTTTGTGATGGCATCAGCAAGCTCATCCCGAACAAACCCGGCGTCGCCGTGACCCTGCAACTGCCCCCGCCAGACCGCAAAAAAGACGACAAACTGGTCTATGCGGTGGAGGCAGAGCCGATTCTGGCCGAGCGCGAGGCCAAGGAAGAAGATGTGCGCACGCTGTTGGAGCTGGCGCGCAAACTGGAAGGCATGACGCGCAACATCGGCATGCACGCCGGTGGCGTGTTGATTGCACCCGGCAAACTCACCGACTTTTGCCCGCTGTACCAGCAGCCTGGCAGCGACTCGGCGGTGAGCCAGTACGACAAGAACGATGTGGAGTCCGTAGGGTTGGTCAAGTTTGACTTTTTGGGCCTGGCGACCCTCACTATTCTGGAAATTGCGCGCGAATTCATCATCAAGCGCCACCCGGGCCAGGAAGACTTTGCCTTTGAGAACCTGCCGCTCGATGACAAGGCCACCTACAAGCTGTTTCAGGACGGCAAGACCGAGGCGGTGTTCCAGTTTGAAAGCCGTGGCATGCAGGGCATGTTGCGTGACGCCAAACCCACCCGGCTGGAAGACCTGATTGCGCTGAACGCCTTGTACCGCCCTGGCCCCATGGACCTGATTCCGAGCTTTGTGGCGCGTAAACACGGGCGCGAGGTGGTGGAATACCCGCACCCGCTGGTGGCCGAGATGCTGTCCGAGACCTACGGCATCATGGTGTACCAAGAGCAGGTGATGCAGACCGCCCAGATTCTGGGCGGCTACAGCTTGGGGGGGGCCGACATGCTGCGCCGCGCCATGGGTAAAAAGGATGCCGATGAGATGGCCCGGCACCGCCAGATTTTCCGCGACGGTGCGCTGAAGAATGACATCCAGCAGGACAAGGCCGACGAGGTGTTTGACTTGATGGAAAAATTTGCCGGCTACGGCTTCAACAAGTCACACGCAGCCGCTTACTCGCTGCTGGCGTACCACACGGCTTGGCTCAAGGTGCACTACACCGCCGAGTTTTTCTGCGCCAACATGACGGTGGAGATGGACGACACCGACAAGCTCAAGGTGCTGCTGGAAGACGCCATCAAAATGGGCTTGACGTTTGAGCCGCCGGACGTGAACCGTGGCGTGAGCCGCTTTGAACCGGTGTCTGACAAAGTCATCCGGTATGGTCTGAGCGCCGTCAAAGGCAGCGGCCAGCAAGCCATTGAATCCATTGTGGCGGCCCGTGAGGGGCGCGGTGTGGGGCCCAATGGCGACACCGTGGGGCCATTCAAGAGCCTGTTTGATTTTTGCGTGCGTGTGGACCGCAGCCGCATCAACAAGCGCACGGTTGAGGCTTTGATCAAGGCGGGTGCCTTTGACGCCCTGGAGCTCAACCGAGCCAGCCTGATCGCCAGTGTCGATCTGGCGTTTGAGTTTGGCGCCGCTGCCCTGGCCAATGCCAACCAGTGCAGCCTGTTTGACATGGGGGGTGACGATGACCACGGCTCAAGCACGCAAGAGCCCGAGTTGGTGCAAGCCACGCCCTGGGGCGTGAAGGAGCGCCTGGTTTACGAGAAAACCGCCGTGGGCTTCTACCTGTCAGGCCATTTGTTTGATGAAGTGGTGACCGAAGTGCGGCGTTTTGCCAAGCGCCCGATTGCCGACCTGATCGACACCCGGGAGCCACAGCTATTGGCTGGCATCATCACCGACTTTCGTGTCATCAACGGCCAACGCGGCAAACTGGCGCTGTTCAAGCTGGACGACAAAACTGGCGTGATCGAGGCACGCGCCGATGAGGCGCTGATCACCGCCCACAAAGACCTGCTGAAAGACGACGAGCTGGTTATTGTCATGGGCAAGCAGCAGCCCGACCGCTTTTCCGGCGGCATGCAGCTGACCGTGATGCAAATCTGGAACCTGGAGCAGGCCCGCTGCCGCTTTGGCAAGTACCTGCGGGTCAGTGCCAGCACCGGCCCACAAGGCCTGAAGCTGGACATGGCGCGGCTCTTGAGAGACTTTCCGGCGCAAAAAGAAGTCAGCGAGCAGGGCGATGTGTGGCGTGGTTTGGGGGTTAGGTTGGCGCTGCAATGTGTCAGTGAGGCGGGAGCCGCCAGCGCCGAGCTGCAGTTGGGCGAGCAAGCCAAGTTTTACCCCAGCGATGCGGCGCTGGCCAGTTGGTGGGCTCAGGCTGCGCCCGGCACGGCTGCGATTATTTATGAATAATTGGCTTCTAGCCCTTATTTAATAAAGGTAAGTAGCTATCTAAATAATAGCATTTCTAGTGAGCCATCACACACTAATCTTTGGCTCGAAAGCTGATCTCCAGCACCGGTGGCACGCGGCCATCGGTGTCGCGCGGCAGTACTTCGGTCTTGTCAATGGCTTTGAGCACCGCAGCGTCCCAGCCTTTGTCACCGCTGGATTTGATCAATTTTCGTGAAATGATGGTGCCGTCAGGCGCGGTGCGCACTTCAACGTCAGCCGTTGGATTGCCGACGATGTCTTCGGTGAACACAATGTTGGGTTTGATTACAGCCCGAATGCGCCCACCGTAGCTGGCGGATGGCCCTGCGGATTTGAGTGCGGTGCCGGTTGCGCCTGGACCACCGCTGGCACCCGCTAAACCTGCCATGCGCTGCAGATTTTTTGCGCGTTGGTCTTCAAGTTGTTTGGCCTGTGCCTCAAGTTGTTTTTTGTCCTGTGCCTGTTTTGCTTTGTCCGCCAGCGCTTGTTTGAGCTTGTCGGCTTTCAGCTTTTCATCCTTGAGGTTGGCTTGCTGGCGTTGTTCAGCTTTGAGCTTCTCAAGTTTGAGCTTTTCTGCCTGCTGTTTTTTCAGCTTGAGTTTTTCTTGTTGTCTTTCAAGGTCGAGCTGCTTCTGTTTCAAAATGCGGCGCTTTTCCTGTTCCAGCGCAATGTCGACTTTGGGTGGCTCTGCCACCGGCTCAGGCGCTGGCGCCGGCTTTGGCACTGGCTTGGGTAGCGGTTTGGGCAGTGGTTTTGGCTCTGGGGGAAGGCGTGTGGGCTCAGGCGGCTCTTGCAGCCTGGGCGCAGCGGCCACCGGCACGGCAGCCCAGAGTTCGGCCTCGGCTGTGACCACCTGCGCTTCGCGCTTCCAATGCACGCCCCAAGTCAAGGCTGCCACAAGCAACACATGGGCCAGTCCGGCCAGCCCAAGCGCACGCAGCAGTCCCGGGGTGTCGGGCGGTGCAAATTCCAGGCGGTCAGCCGCAGCGTGCATGGCGATGTGGTCAGGGGGCTAACTGCACAGACAGGCCCACACGTGCCACCCCAGCGCGCTGCAAGGTGTCCATCACCTTGACCACTGCCTCGTATTTGACGGCTCTGTCGGCGCTGATGACCACCGCCGTGTTGGGCACGCCGCTTTGGGCCTGCTTGACGGCGCTGGCCACTTCTTTCAGGCTGACGCCCGACGACTTGTCTTTGAGCTTGAGCTGCAGTGTCTCGTCTTTGCCGATGATGATTTGCACCACTTGGTCGGGCTGCTGCGCGGCTTTGCCCACGCTGGGCAGGTCAATCATGCTGGGCGCAATCAGGGGTGCCGTGACCATGAAAATGATCAGCAGCACCAACATCACGTCAATGAAGGGCACCATGTTGATCTCGTTGATGGTGCGGCGTCCGCGTCCGCGGTGTGCAACTGCTGCCATTGAAGTGCTCCTTGGGGTCAGCGGCCGGGAGCCGCCTGCGCGCTCACATTGCGCTGCAAGATGTTGGAAAACTCTTCAATGAAAGTCTCCAGGCGGATGGCAATGCGGTCAATGTCGCGGGCAAACCGGTTGTAAGCCACCACGGCGGGAATGGCGGCAAACAGACCAATGGCCGTGGCCACCAGCGCCTCGGCAATACCGGGGGCCACCGTGGCCAGTGTCACCGTTTGCAACGACGCCAACCCGGTGAACGCATGCATGATGCCCCACACCGTGCCAAACAGGCCGACATAGGGGGACACCGAGCCAACCGAGGCCAGGAACGACAAATGGGTTTCGATCACGTCCATCTCACGCTGGAAGCTGGCGCGCATGGCGCGGCGGGCACCGTCCATCAGCGTGCCGGCGTCGGTGATGTGGCGCTCGCGCAGTTTTTGGTATTCACGCATGCCGCTGGCAAAGATGCGCTCCATTGGCCCGGCGGTGCGCGCGTTCTGGGTGGCGGCGGCAAACAAGTCGTTCAGGCTGCTGCCCGACCAGAACTCGCGCTCAAACACATCATTGAGCTGTTTGACCTTGCCGAGCGAAAACAGCTTGCGAAAAATCGCCGCCCAGCTGGCCACCGAGATGGTCAGCAGCAGCAGCATCACCAGTTGCACCACCAGACTGGCATGCAGCACGAGTTGAAAAATGGAAAGGTCTTGGTTCATTCTTGGCTTATTTTGGAAACAGGTCAGTGGGTTCAGATCAATGTGTTCAGGTGAGTGCCTGAAGAATTTGTGCCGGAATTCTGCCCGGTTTGAGGGTGTCGGCGTTGACCCAAGCGGCACGAATGGTGGCTTCGCACAGCAAGACCGGGCCACTTGGGCTGGTCAAAACCGCCTGCTGGTGAATTGTCATGGCGGCACGGCCGGCGTCGAGCAGTGAAGTTGTAACCATCAGTTCATCGTCAAGCCGGGCACTCTTGAGGTAACGCACATCGGCCTGTCCCACCACAAACATGCCACCGGTGATTTCGCGCAGTGCGTGCTGGCTGATGCCCTTGGCGCGCAGCCACTCGGTGCGCGAGCGCTCGAAAAACTTCAGGTAGTTGGCGTAAAACACGATGCCACCGGCATCCGTGTCTTCCCAGTACACGCGCACCGGCCAGCTGAAAGTCTCTCGGGTAAATGCCTTGTCGCTCATGCCAACAGGACCTTCAGGCGGTCGATGGCGGTGTGGAGTTGCGACATCGAGTTGGCGGTCGAGAAACGAATGAAATGCTGCGTGTCGGCATGGCCAAAATCGCGCCCCGGCGTCACGGCCACGTGGGCACGGTTCATGAACTCAAATGCCAGGTCCCAGCTGCCGTTGACCCCCAGTTTTTTGCACGCCGCAGTGCAATCAGCCCAGGCGTAAAAAGCGCCGTCGGGCATCACCGGCACGGTCAGACCCAGCGCATTGAGCGCCGGAATGAAGTAATCACGACGCGCTTTGAACTCGGCGCGACGGCGCTCGTACTCGCGCAGGCTGTCAGCCTCAAAACAGGCCAGCGCCGCGTATTGCGAAATGGTGCTGGGGCAAATGAACAGGTTTTGCGCCAGCCGCTCAATCACCGGCACCAGCTTTTCAGGCACCACCATCCAGCCCAGGCGCCAGCCGGTCATGTTGAAGTATTTGCTGAAGCTGTTGATGCTGATGATCTGGTCATCCAGCGCCAGGGCGGTGTGGCCAAACTTCTCGTCGTGGCTAAGCCCCAGGTAAATCTCGTCAATCAGGGTGATGCCGCCGCGCTGGCTGACCACCTCATGAATGCGGCGCAATTCATCGGGCGCAATCGATGTGCCGGTGGGATTGGACGGAGATGCCAGCAACACACCGCGCGTTTTGTTGTTCCAGGCACCAGTGACCTTGTCGGCGCTGAGCTGAAACCGTTCCTTGGCGGTGGTCGGGATCAGCACCGCGGTGCCATCGGCGGCCGACACAAACTGCCGGTTGCAAGGGTAGCTGGGGTCGGGCATGAGCACTTCGTCGCCGGCCTCAATCAAGGCCAGACACGCCAGTTGCAGTGCGGCCGAGGCACCCGCGGTCACCACAATGCGGCTGGCCGGCACACTGACGCCAAAGTGGCTGGTGTACCAGGCGCTGATGCGCTCGCGCAATTCAGGCAAGCCGGTCGCTTGGGTGTAATGCGACAAACCCTCATGAATGGCTTTGGTGGCGGCTTCTTGCACCAGCGGCGGTGCCGTGAAATCAGGCTCGCCAATGTTCAAGAAGATCATGGGCGACGTGGATTGCGCCACCTGTGCCGCAATCGTGCTGGCAGCTTTGGCCACCTCCATCACATAAAACGGCTCAATGCGCTGGGCGCGCTGCGTGACTTGCATGACGGGTTTCAGCGTGCAGCACCTTTGTCGGCAGCGACCTCGGCTTCGCGCAGCTTGCGTGCCAGGCCGTTCAAAACACCATTGACGTATTTGTGTCCGTCGGTGCCGCCAAATTCTTTGGCCAGCTCAACACATTCATTGAGCACCACGCGCCACGGCACGTCCAGGCAATGCTGAAGCTCGTAGGCGCCAATCCACATCACGGCATGTTCTACCGGTGAAATTTCTGCCAATTTGCGGTCAAGCAGCGGCAAGATCAGTGCGTCAAGCGCGGCAGCTTGCTCAATGCAGCCATGCAGCAGGGCATCAAAATGCGCCGAGTCGGCCTTGGAAAACCCCGCCAGATCGCGGGTGAACGCGTCCACCGATTCGGCATCGTTTTTACCCACCAGCACCTGGTACAGGGCCTGCACCGCGAACTCGCGCGCGCGGGAACGGTCGGACTTGCTGGCAGCCTTACGCACGCCAGTGCTGGTCAGGCCCTTGCGCGGCTGGCGTGGCGGGCGGGTCGACGGGGTGGGGTGGCTAGATTCGCTCATTAAATTTCTTCCATTAAATTGGCCATTTCAACCGCAACGCGGGCGGCATCGCGGCCCTTGTCGGTTTGGCGGGCGACCGCCTGGTCCATGTTCTCGGTGGTCAGGATGGCGTTGGCGATGGGCACCTGGTAGTCCAGCGCAACCCGGCTCACGCCGGCGCCCGATTCGTTGGCGACCAGCTCAAAGTGGTAGGTTTCACCGCGAACAATGCAGCCCAGCGCAATCAGCGCATCATATTTGAGCTTTTCAGCCATGGCCAGCAGCGCCACCGGAACCTCCAGCGCGCCGGGCACCTGCACCAGGGTGATGTGCTTCTCAGGCACGCCAAGCGCCAGCAGTTCTGCCTTGCAGGCGGCAGCCAGTGCGTCGGTGATGCCCGCGTTGAAACGCGCCTGCACAATGCCAATGGTGAGTTTTTTGCCGTTCAAGCGGCTGTCGGTGGTGTCGAGGGTGCCTTGGTCTGCAGTCAGCATAAGGGTTTTCCAGTTCGGTTCGAGAGGGTCAAGCGGTGACGTAGCCCACAATTTCAAGGCCGTAGCCGGTCATACTGGGCATGCGGCGCGGGTTGCCCAGCAGCTTCATTTTGTGCACACCGCATTCGCGCAGTATCTGCGCCCCAATGCCGTAGGTGCGCAAGTCCATGCGGCCACGCTCTGGTCCGTGGCTGGCTTTGGCCGTGCCATCAAACTGGGCCAGCAATTGTTTGCCGCTTTCACCACAGTTCAAAAACACCACCACGCCTTTACCCTCGGAGGCCACGCGAGCCAAGCTTGCGTCCAGGCTCCAGGAATGCATGGTACGGCCGACTTCAAGGGCATCAAGCACCGACAGCGGCTCATGCACGCGGGCCAGCACGACATCGTCTGCGGCCCATTGGCCTTTGACAAGTGCCAAATGCACGCCGTGGGCGGTCTTGTCTTTGAAGGCGTGAGCGGTGAATTCGCCAAATGCGGTCTTGAGCGGGCGCGAACCCACGTGCTCCACCAAAGATTCCATTTGGCTGCGGTGGTGAATCAGGTCGGCAATGGTGCCAATCTTGAGCCCGTGCTCAGCGGCAAACAGCTGAAGGTCAGGCAGGCGGGCCATGGTGCCGTCGTCTTTCATGATCTCGCAGATCATGGCGGCTGGCTCGCAGCCCGCCATGGCGGCCAGGTCGCAACCGGCCTCGGTATGGCCAGCGCGCATCAGCACACCGCCTTCAACGGCTTGCAGCGGAAAAATATGGCCGGGTTGCACCAGGTCATCGGGCTTGGCATGTTTGGCCACGGCCGCCAGCACGGTACAGGCGCGGTCGGCGGCTGAAATCCCGGTGGTGACACCTTCTGCGGCTTCAATCGACACGGTAAACGCCGTGCCCTTTTTGTCGCCGTTGCGTGCGGTCATGGGGGGCAGTTGCAAGCGTTCGCAGCGCTCGCGCGTCAGCGTCAGGCAAATCAGGCCACGGCCAAAACGGGCCATGAAGTTGACCGCTTCGGCGGTCACATGCTCAGCGGCCATGACCAGATCGCCTTCGTTTTCGCGGTCTTCTTCATCGACCAGAATCACCATGCGGCCCAAGCGCATGTCGGCCACGATGTCTTCA
>JBBQZG010000088.1:0-13793 GCA_038207945.1 Burkholderiales bacterium | reverse complement strand
ACATTACCCCGACCTGATCAAGGCCGAGGCGCGCAAACACGGTGCCACGGCGCAGGTGGCCGGGGGCGTGCCAGCCATGTGCGATGGCGTGACGCAAGGCACGCCAAGCATGGAACTGAGCCTGTTTTCGCGCGACGTGATCGCCATGGCCACGGCGGTGTCGCTCAGCCATGATGTGTTTGCCGGTGCCCTGATGCTGGGCGTGTGCGACAAGATCGTGCCGGGCCTGCTGATTGGCGCGCTGCAGTTTGGCCATTTGCCCACCGTGTTTGTGCCTGCTGGCCCCATGACGTCAGGCCTGTCCAACGGCGAGAAGGCCAAAGTGCGGGAACTTGCAGCACAAGGTCTGGTGGGGCGCACGGAACTGCTTGCGGCTGAATCTGCCGCCTACCACAGCCCGGGCACGTGCACGTTTTACGGCACCGCCAACAGCAACCAGATGCTGCTCGAAGCCATGGGTCTGCATGTGCCGGGCACCGCGTTCATCAACCCGGTTGCGTCGGTGCGTGATGAACTGACGCGCGAAGCCTTGCGCACGGTGTTGGGTACGCCGGGCTTCAAATGCCCACCGATTGGCCGGGTGGTGGATGAGCGTTGCATCGTCAATGCCATGGTCGCCTTGTTGGCCACCGGTGGCTCTACCAACCACCTGATTCACTGGGTGGCGGTGGCACGCGCCGCGGGCATGGTCATCGACTGGGATGATTTCTCGGCCCTGTCGAACGTGGTGCCGCTGCTGAGCCGCGTTTACCCCAATGGCAGTGCAGACGTGAACCAGTTCCAGGCGGCGGGTGGCCCCGGGTTTGTGATTCGTGAGCTGCTCGATGCTGGCTTTATGCACGCGGATGTGCTGACGAACCGGGCAGGGGGTTTGCGTGAGTACACAGGTATACCGCGTGCTGCAGATGACGGCAGCCTGCAATGGGTCACCGCCGATGCCAGCCAGGATGAATCGGTGGTGCGGCCGGCAAGCGCGCCGTTCAGCGCCAGTGGCGGCCTGAAACTGCTCACCGGTAATCTGGGGCGCAGCGTGATCAAAATTTCAGCTGTGCCCGATGACCGTCATGTGATTGAAGCGCCGTGCCGCGTGTTTGACTCTCAAGACGCGCTGCACCATGCGTTCGCCGCTGATGAACTCAATCACGACCTGATTTGTGTGGTGCGCTGGCAGGGTCCACAGGCTAATGGCATGCCCGAGCTGCACAAGCTCACACCACCGCTGGCCGTGCTGCAAGGCAAGGGGTTCAGGGTGGCGCTGGTGACCGATGGCCGTATGAGTGGTGCATCCGGCAAAGTGCCCGCCGCCATCCATGTGTCACCCGAAGCCGCTGCCGGCGGACCGCTGGCGCGCGTGCGAGACGGCGACATCATCAGGCTGGACGCCAACACCGGCACGCTGCAAGTTCTGGTGCCTGAAGTCGAATGGGATGCACGCGAGGTCCTGGCCATGCCAGATGCGCTGCGCCAGGCCAATGGGCTGGGCACGGGCCGTGAACTGTTTGCCAATATGCGCCGCAACGCCCTGAGTGCCGAAGAAGGCGCTTGCAGCTGGCTCTGAGCTTATGGTCGTTGCGAGCGCTACTCGCAATGCTGAGCCCTCTGATTTTTAACGCCAGTTTTTGAAAGACACCATGACAACTCAAACCCCATTAACTGCCTTGCAGGTCATGCAAGATGCTTCGGTGATTCCGGTGATTGTGCTGGGCGACGTGGCCCATGCGGTGCCGATGGCGCGTGCGCTGCTGGCTGGAGGCATTCGCATGCTGGAAGTCACCCTGCGCACACCGCAGGCGCTGGCCTGCATTGAAGCCATTGCCCGTGAGGTGCCAGAGGCCGTGGTGGGCGCCGGCACAGTGCGCTCCAGGGCAGACGCGCAAGCCGCAGCCAATGCCGGTGCACGTTTTGCCGTCAGCCCGGGTTACACCAGCGCGGTGGGGCAGGCTTGTCGAGATGTGGGGCTGGCGCTGTTGCCAGGTGTGGCCACGGGTGGCGAGATCATGGCGGCCTGTGAAGATGGCTTCACCGAGCTCAAATTTTTTCCGGCGGTGCAGGCTGGTGGCGTGGCCATGCTCAAGGCCTGGGCTGGGCCGTTTTTTGATGTGAAGTTTTGCCCCACCGGTGGCATCACGCTTCAGAATGCGCCAGACTTTCTGGCCTTGGGCAACGTGGTGTGTGTCGGCGGCTCCTGGCTGGTGCCGGTGCGTACCGCTGAAGAAGGCGACTGGGGCCGTGTGACCCGACTCGCCAGCGAGACCAGAAATTTAAAGAAATAAGGTCGCTACCCCTTGTAAATAATGCGCAGATAGCTATGAATAAAGTAGCTAAAAACTGCGTTAATGCAGCCCAGCACCTGAACCGGTGTCGGTACGCTCGATCAGTTCAACTTTGTAACCATCGGGGTCAGTCACAAACGCAATCACGGTGCTGCCGCCCTTGACCGCGCCGGCCTCGCGTGTCACGTTGCCGCCTGCTGCGCGGATGTTGTCGCAGGCCGCTTTGGCGTTGGGTACGGCCAGCGCAATGTGGCCGTAGGCCGTGCCCAGGTCGTAATGGTCCACACCGTAGTTGTAGGTGAGTTCCAGCTCGGCGTGATCCGGGTTGCTGCCATAACCGACGAACGCCAGGGTGTACTTGTACTCGGGGTTGTCAGAGGTGCGCAGCAGTTTCATGCCCAGCACCTGGGTGTAAAAATCAATCGAGCGTTGAAGGTTGCCAACGCGCAGCATGGTGTGGAGGATTCTCATGGCGCGCATTGTCGCCGCGTCGCCAGACCACACAAGCGGTGGGGAATAATCAAACGGTCGAATGATCAGGAAATTGTTCTGTCAATGGTTTCAAAATAGTCGCCCAGGAAATCACCATGCCTTACTTCACCAAAGTTGTTTTGTTCACCGATGCCGATGGCCAGGCCCGTTTCAAGGAAGAGCCGGTGCCGCTTGATCAGGGTTCGCCACAAAGCGCCCTGTCAACCTTGATGCCCTCGGGCGGTTACCAGTTGCGTACCAGCCCGTTGGGATTTCGCAGCACCTACCACTGCACCACCGACCCGCAATGGGTGTTCATCCTGGGTGGGCAAATGGAGATTGGCATTCACGATGGCAGCACGCGCATCTTCAAGCCGGGCGAACATTTTTACTCGGCAGACTTGCTGCCCAAAGGTGAGGCGTTTGATGATCAGCGGCACGGTCACTGGAGCCGCCAAGTGGGTCCCGATCCGCTGGTGACGCTTTTTTTGCGTGCTTGACGCTGGTGCCTTGGCGCGCCATGGTTCGATCCATGCATAAAAAAAACGCTATTGATTAAATAGCGCTTTTTGCTTACTGAATGTGGGCTAGAGCCTCAAATTTCATATAAAAAATTCAAGGCTTGTGGCGCAGCCCGAATAGCGTCAGCGCGAGTTGCCTGATCCGCTGGGGCCGCCCGAGCGGCCACGGCTGCCTGAGCGGTTGCCACCACCGGAGCGGCCCGGGCCGCCACCAAAGCCGCCACCACCGCCAAAGCCACCACTGGGGGCGCCACCGGCGTTGCGGTTGCCACCGCCAAAGCCGCCGCCACCACTTCGGCGTGGGCCGCGGTCGGCCATCATGTCGACACTGGTGCGCATTGGGTCCGGTTGACCACCCGCGCCTGAGCGTGATGGGCCTGCGCTCGCATTGACCGGGCCACCATAACCGCCACCGTTGCCGCCACCGTAGCCACGCGCTGGGCGCTGGCCGGGGCCTCGAACGGCTTGCTCAGCGGCTGACAAGTGGCTGCGCGGCTCAGCCTCGCGGCCACCGCCTGCGTTGTCGAAGTTGCCGTCGTTGGCGTTGCGACCCTCGCCGCCAAAACCGCCGGCGCTTGCGCCTGAGTTACCCCGGCCGCCACGGCCACCGCTCCCGCTGCGGCCACCAGGGGCCGGACCTCGGCCGCCGCCGCCGTTGCCTCTGGGCGCAGCGCCCGGGCCACGGCTTTCACGGACACGCGTCAGCATCTCTGTACGGGCTGTCTTGGCTGCAGCCTGCATCACGTCGCGGCTTGGCGGCTTGCCTGCACCGCCCCAGATGGTTTGGCGACCCATGGCAATGGGCTCGGCCTTTTCACCCGGTTCGGGCATGAAGCCCTCCATGATTTGCACCGGGATGTCTTGTTTGGTGAAGCGCTCGATGGCTTGCATGAAGCCTTCTTCGTCCAGGCTCACCAGATTCACAGCCGTGCCATCTGCGCCAGCGCGACCGGTGCGGCCAATGCGGTGCACATAGTCTTCGCAGACATTGGGAATGTCGTAATTCACCACATGCGGCAGGTCATCAATGTCGATGCCGCGCGCGGCAATGTCGGTGGCCACCAGGGCACGCATTTCGCCACTCTTGAAACCCGCCAGTGCCTGGGTGCGGGCTGATTGGCTCTTGTTGCCGTGCAGCGCCATGGCTGTGATGCCATTTTTTTCCAGGAACTCGGCCACGTTGTTGGCACCAAACTTGGTGCGGGTGAACACCAGCACCTGGCTCCAGTCTTTCTCCTGGATGATGTGGGCCAGCAGGGCTTTTTTCTTGCCGCGGCCGACCGGGTGGATCAGCTGCGTGATGCGCTGTACCGTGGTGTTGCGCGGCGTAACTTGCACGCTTTGCGGGTCTTTCAGAAGCGTGGCGGCCAGTTCACGGATTTCGTCGCTGAAGGTCGCGGAGAACAGCAAACTCTGCTTGGCTTTTGGCACCGCAGCCAGCACCTTCTTGACGTCATGGATAAAGCCCATGTCGAGCATACGGTCGGCTTCGTCGAGCACCAGCATCTGCACCTGGCTCAGGTCCATCATGCCTTGTTGCATCAGGTCGAGCAGACGCCCGGGGGTGGCCACCAGTATGTCCACGCCTTTTTTCATGCGGCTGATTTGCGGGTTCATGCCGACGCCACCAAAGATGGCGGCCGAGGTCAGTTCCAGGTATTTGCCGTAAGTCTTGACCGACTCTTCCACCTGGGCTGCCAATTCACGGGTCGGGGTGAGCACCAGGGCGCGGATGGCAATGCCACCGAACTTGCTGCGAGGGGCTTCCTCGGTGCTCAGCTTGTTCAGCATGGGCAGCACAAAGGCCGCCGTCTTGCCGGTGCCGGTTTGCGCACCACCGAGCAGGTCGTGACCTGCCAGCACAAGCGGAATGGCTTGTGCCTGAATGGGCGTGGGAGTTTCGTAGCCTTGCTCAAGCACGGCTTTGATGATGGCCGGAGCCAGGTTTAATTCTTCAAATTTCATTTAGAGGTGCACCCCATCCAGGGCGCTAGGGCATCGGCCTGTTTTGGCGTTGTTCACGTCAATTCAGTCAAAGGCAGATGGGATCAAAAACGGAACCACAGTGTCACTTGGGTTCCCAGCAAGGTGCTGGCGTTGCAGGCAACTGAAGCCCCACAACGAGATGTATTGTCGCACGAACAGCGTGCTTGGGTTGGTGCGATTGGCCAAGGCCACGCCCGAAGCGCCGATAATGGCGTTTTTTCACCCTGTTTGATTGCACAAGACCCATGGCTCAATACGTATTTTCAATGAACCACCTCGGCAAGATCGTGCCGCCGAAAAAGTTCATTCTCAAAGACATTTCCCTCAGTTTCTTCCCCGGCGCCAAGATTGGCGTGCTGGGTACCAATGGCTCTGGCAAATCCACGCTGCTCAAAATCATGGCCGGTGTGGACAAGGAGTTTGAGGGTGAGGCCATTCCCATGGCTGGCCTCAATATTGGTTACCTGCCGCAAGAGCCACAACTCGACCCCGACCAAACCGTGCGTGAAAGCGTGGAGGCCGGCATGGGTGATGTGTTCACCGCCAAAGCCAGGTTGGAAGAAATTTACGCCGCCTATGGCGAAGAAGACGCTGACTTTGACGCGCTGGCTGAAGAGCAGGCCAAGATGGAGGCGATCATTGGCAGCGCCGGTACCGACTCCGAACACCAGTTGGAAATTGCCGCCGATGCCCTGCGTCTGCCGCCATGGGACGCCAAGGTAGGCTTGTTGTCGGGGGGTGAAAAGCGCCGAGTGGCGCTGTGCCGCCTGTTGTTGTCCAAGCCTGACATGCTGCTGCTTGATGAGCCGACCAATCACTTGGACGCTGAATCGGTGGATTGGCTGGAGCAGTTTCTGCAGCGCTATCCTGGCACCGTGGTGGCCATCACCCACGATCGTTACTTTTTGGACAATGCCGCCGAGTGGATTCTGGAACTCGACCGTGGCAACGGCATGCCTTACAAGGGCAACTACAGCGACTGGCTGCAACAGAAGCAGGAACGCCTGGTGATGGAGCAAAAAGGCGAAGAGTCCCGCGCCAAAGCCCTGAAGAAAGAGTTGGAGTGGTCGCGTCAGAACCCCAAGGCTCGCCAGGCCAAGAGCAAGGCACGTCTGGCGCGTTTTGAAGAGTTGTCTGATTTTGAATACCAGAAACGCAACGAAACCAACGAGATCTTCATCCCTGTGGCCGAGCGCCTGGGTCAGGAAGTGATCGAGTTTGTCAACGTCACCAAGTCGTTTGGCAACCGTGTGCTGATCGACAACCTGAGCTTCAAGGTGCCGCCGGGTGCCATTGTCGGCATCATCGGCCCCAACGGAGCCGGTAAATCCACCCTGTTCAAGATGATTGCTGGACGAGAAAAGCCTGACTCAGGCGAAGTCAAGATCGGCCAGACCGTCAAAATGGCCTTTGTGGACCAGAATCGCGATGACCTGGCCAACGAAAAGACCGTGTGGGAAGATGTTTCGGGCGGGCTCGACATTCTGAATGTGGGCAAATTCCAGATGGCCAGCCGCGCCTACTGCGGCCGCTTCAACTTCAACGGTGCAGACCAGCAAAAACGCGTCGGCACCCTGTCCGGTGGTGAGCGTGGTCGCTTGCACCTGGCCAAGACCCTGATTGCCGGCGGCAACGTGCTGATGCTCGACGAACCATCGAATGACCTCGACGTGGAAACTTTGCGGGCGCTGGAAGAGGCTTTGCTGGAGTTTGCCGGCTCACTCATGGTCATCAGCCACGACCGCTGGTTTCTTGACCGCATCGCCACCCATATCCTGGCCTGCGAGGGCGACAGCCAGTGGACCTTCTTTGACGGCAACTACCAGGAATACGAAGCCGACAAGAAGAAGCGTCTGGGCGAAGAGGGTGCCAAGCCGCACCGCATGCGCTTCAAGGCGCTGAAGTAAGACCGGAAAAGACAACACGCCTGTGCTTAGCCCTGTCCTGCCTGGTTCCAGTCGCTCAATTTATCGCGCCTTATTGGCCGAGGCATCAGCTGGCAGCGCAGCCATGCTGTCGCGCGTGTTGGCGCTGACGCGTCAGTCGATGCGTGACGATGCTCAGCGCATGCAGGGTACGTCTGAGCGCGACCATCTTGCACTCAGCGTCAAGCTGCTTGATGCCCATGCACCTCAGTTGTGCGCGCGTTACCCCAAGGCGCTAGAAGAAGTTTTTCATCTGCATGAGGCCCCTGAAACCCAGTTTGGTGTGGTGATCGGCCAAGGTCTGCGACTGGATCAGCTCGAGCTGATGGACGAATCTCAGGTACAAGAGCGTGTGGAAACAGCGCGCGCCTTGCAGCATGTGCTGTTGATTGCCCAAAGTGCATTGACAGAATTCACCACGTATGTGTGCGCGTTGCAGGGGCTCAAGCAAGTGATAGCATCACGAAACCCCCTGCGGCCTGATGCCTATGTGTCTGCGCTGCAGGGCTTGATGTCTGAGACAGGTTTGCCTGCGCCGGTGCGTACGGCCTGGGTGCAACATGTGTCGGGCGCGCTGGGTGAGTCCTTGCGCGATGCCTATGTGGCGTGGGTGATGCAATTGCAGGGCCAGGGCGTGCAGCCAGCCGTGTTTTCGGTTCGCCGTGCGCCTGTTGCCGCTCTGCCCCAGCGTGCGGTTGCTGACCCAGGGGTGCGCACGGTCTGGACGCCACAGCACCGCCAGTCTGTGTTGACGCTTGACCGCCTGCGCCGTTTGATGGCCGGCGAGTTGGAAACTGCGCCAGTTCATCCCAAAGAAACGTTTGCACGTCAGTTTGCCCAGGAATTCGAGACGACCAGCGACCAGCCACCTGCAGACGTTGGCTTTGCCGCCACCGTGCCTGCTGCCCTGGAGGCGCTGGAAGAAATGCGCCAGGTGGGTCATTTGGTCAACCGCATGGCGCAGCGGCCGGAGTTCACGCTGGCGCCGATGGGGTCGCCACAGGCTGAGCTGCCTGTGCGTGAGCAGCTCATGCGCCAGGCCCAGGGTCTGGCGCAGGTTTTGAGCCTGGAGGTGGTGGCCCTGATGGTTGACAACCTGGTGCAAGACACCCGTTTGCTGTCACCCATTCGGGAACTCATTGCCCGCCTGGAGCCTGCGTTGCTGCGTCTGGTGATGGTGGATGCCCGGTTTTTCATTGACCGGCAGCATCCGGCGCGGCGTTTGTTGCAGGAAATTGCGCAGCGCGGCTTGGCGTTTGGCTCGGTTGACGACGCGCACTTCAAATCGTTTCTCGTGGCGCTGCAGCGTTTTGCCAGTCCGCTTTCGGCCATGCAGATCGACAGTGCGGAACCGTTTGAGTTGGCGCTCAAGAGTTTGACGAGTGAGTGGGACCAGGCGGCCGCTCGGACCGAGGTCTCCAGCCAGATCGACACGGCGGTGGCCGCACTTGAATTTGCAGAGGCACGTAACTTGCTGGCTGACAAAATGGTGGCGGGTATGCATGGCATTGCCGAGTTGCAGCGAGTGCCTCCTAGCTTGGTTGATTTTTTGATTGGCCCCTGGGCCCAGGTTCTGGCCTGCGCTCAACTCACGGACCGCTCAAATGCGGATGATCCGGGCGAGTACAAAGCGCTGGTCAACACGTTGCTATGGAGCGCCCAGCCGGAACTCACCCGCAAGAACATTGACAAGCTGACCAAGCTGGTTCCGCGGCTGTTGTCGACCCTGCGGGAAGGTTTGCGCTTGATTGATTACCCGTCAACCAAGACCAGTATTTTTTTTGATGCGCTGATGCAGTTGCACCAGCAGGCTTTCAGGCCTGTGTCAGCCAAACCTGTGCTTTCAGTACACGCCGGGTTGCCAGCGACACTTTTCGGTAATCAGGACCATTGGGTGGCACCTGCAGAAGCCAAGGCCTCCGGCTTTATGGCGTTGCCTGAGGAGATGGTTAGCCAGCAAGTACCGGTGGTACCTGTAAAAGCGACATCCGTGCCTGAAGCTGCGGCATCGGCGCACAGCCGTTTAGGGGCCTTGTCTGTGGGTACGTGGGTGGAGTTGCAGACCAAAGAGGTATGGACGCGCACGCAACTGTCATGGATCAGTCCGCAACGTACCATGTACCTGTTCACCAGTGTGCAGGGAAAGACCCAGTCCATGACGCAGCGCATGCTGGAGCGTTTACATGGCACCGGTTTGATGCGGGTGTTGTCGGAGCAGCCCATGGTGGATGGTGCACTGGATGCGGTGGTGCAAACCGCCATGCTCAACAGCCTGGATCTCAGGCTTGGGTGAGTTTCTGGCTGGCACGCTCTTCAATCTCACGCAGTTGGCCGGGCCAGCGAAACACCCTCGAACGGATTTTGAACCGTTTCTACCATGAGGTTGGGCATCAGCCAGCGAGGGCAGCCTTGACAGCTTGTGACACCAAGGCCATGTCGGCGTTACCAGCCAATTGGCTTTTGACGGCGGCCATCACCTTGCCCATGTCGCCCGGACCTTTGGCACCCAGGCTGGTGACGATGGCCTGCACGGCGGCGGTGACTTCATCGGCGCTCAAGCGCTGCGGCAGGTAGGCTGCGAGCACCTTGATTTCGGCACTTTCCTTGTCGGCCAGATCCATGCGCTGGGCCAGGGTGAAGGCGGCTACCGAGTCTTTGCGCTGCTTGATGAGCTTGTCCACGATGGCGATCATGGCGGCGTCGTCAAGCACCACGCGCTCATCCACTTCTTTTTGTTTTGCCGCGGCCAGCAGCAGGCGGATGGTGCCAAGACGCTCGCTGTCTTTGGCACGCATGGCGGTTTTCATGTCTTCGGTAACTTGATCTTTGAGTGCCATTGTTAAAACTCCTGTGAATGGTATGAGCATAAAAAAAGCCCGCCTGAGCGTCCCCGGCGAGCTTTTTGGTAAGGCTGTTTCAGCCCTGTCAGAAGACAGGTTAGAACATCTTTTTTGGCAACTGCATGGCGCGGATGCGCTTGTAATTGCGTTTGACGGCAGCGGCTTTCTTGCGCTTGCGCTCAGCGGTGGGCTTTTCGTAAAACTCACGGGCGCGCAAGTCAGTCAGGAGGCCGAGCTTTTCAATGGTGCGTTTAAAGCGGCGCAGTGCGACGTCAAAGGGTTCGTTTTCTTTTACACGGATCGTTGTCATTACGTAATGTTGTCCAGAATATGCAGACTTCTATCAAAGGGAGATCGAGCCATTTGACGAACATCATGCGATTTTCCCCGCTTTAAAGTTGATCAGGCAGCGGGGGTTTGCCAGCAAAGCACAGCATTATAACGATACGGCGAAGCTGGTTTGCGTAAATACTGAGTGAAAGCTGGTTTTAAATCTGTTGGGTTGATCAAGATTGGGCGGTTTTTGCGTCAGTTCCACTGGCAAAAGGCTTACGGCGCACCGGGGCTTCCACTGATACTACCCACGTCCACCCCGGCAGCTTGCAGACGCGATCTTTCTTCTCTTCCACGGCTCGTCGCCAAAGGGTCGCTGGCTTGCAGGTGCACCACTTGTTCACCTTCGCGCACCGCCATGAGGATGAGATTCTCAACGAAGGCTTGTGGTGTGGCCACGCCACTGCCGCGCCTGCCGACATGGATCACGCGTGCACCCGGCTTGGCGAGCGCCACCACGGACCCGCTGACCCGATCATCCACCAGCAGCATGGTGGCCGCTTGAATGGCCGTCATGGCGCTCGCACCCAGCGCTCGGGTTTCCCCGGGGCCTGTGGCCACCAGGGTGCAGCGCCCTGGTCCTGTATTGGATGGTTTTGGCTGTGGGGCATCGTGGTGAATCACCTGGCCGAAATACTGAAGAATGGGTTGTGTCATCGTGTCGTCCTCATTTTTTATTAGCGATAGCATGATGTGTGCCACTTGTCGGGTACGCGCACGCAAAAGCGCAGTGGCGCACCTTCAACCGGGTCAGACCGAATGCAAGCACGCAAGACAGGTCATCAACCCGGCGCAACGGCCCCGTACTCAGGAATGGGCTGGCGTGGCCGCTAGCTGATGCACCATGCGTTGCAACTGGGGCATGCACGAGCCACAGTTGGTGCCACATTTCAGTGCGTTTTGGAGCGATGCCAGCCAACCACCGGGTGCACCAGAACAGGCTGTCAGGTGAGACTGGATGGCGACATCGGTCACATTGAAGCAGGCGCACACCTGCTGGCCGCGCGACACCACCGGCACTGGCGGTGTCGCCCCGGGGATCAGCAGTGCCCGGCCATAGGCATGGGCTGGCAAGGATTCCTTGAGCAAGGTGGTGATCCAGCTCTGGGCACTGACGTCGCCTGCCAGCAAAAAGCCTTCAAGTGCCGTTTGCGTCTCGGTCTCTATCAGCCGCGCCGACCGGTGCTGGCCACGTTTCGGGTCTGCGTAGCGCAACACGTCCGGGCCTTTGAGCTGCATCAGCGACTCGATCTGCGCCAGCAGGACGGGTTCCGGCGCGGCATGGCGGGCAGCGCGAAACAGCAGGCCGCTGCGCTCGTTGTTGCTGGCACCGCTTGAAAACGGCACACAAGTGGCAAAGTCAAACTGCGCCATCAGGCCTTGCAGGGCGCTGCGGGCGGTGACCCGTTGCGACTCGGGCAGCCAAGCCACCGCCAGCAGTTGCCACGGCATGTCGGCCTTGAGGGCCTTGACGGCGGTGTGTTTGAACTCGGGTTGTTTTGAGTCTGGGCAAAACACGCTGCTGGTCAAGGCATTGACACCGGCGAGGCGCTCACCTTTGGCGCTTTGGCCACTGATGAATTCCTCACCCCAGTGCATGGCCATGAAGGCCTGGTTCAGCCCGACTTCGCGGCTGGCCTGCGCTGGCACCAGCAGCGAGCCGCGTGCACTGGTGAGGTGCACCAGGTCACCGTCTTTGAGCAAGCGCTGTTGCATGTCTTGCGGGTGCAGTTGCACGCAGGGTTCGCTGACGTGGCCAAACAGGCGGCCCAGCGTGCCGGTGCGGCTCATGCCGTGCCACTGGTCGCGCAGGCGCCCGGTGGTCAGCGCAAACGGGTAGCGAGCGCTGCGTGGCTCGGCTACCGGCTGGTAGGCGGCGCTGCTGAAACGGGCTTTGCCGTCAGGCGTGGGGAACACACCGTCTTCATAAAGCCTTGTCTGGCCCTGCAGTTCACCTGCTTTCAGCGGCCATTGTTGCGGGGCGGCCTCCAACATGGCGTAGCTCATGCCGGTGATGTCAAGGTCGCGCCCACGGGTGGATTCGCGGTGTTCGTTCCAGACGGATTCTGGATTGGGGTAAGGGAAGAGGGTGGTTTTGCTCCCGCTGGCGAGCCGCACCTCCAGGTGCTGGGCAAAGTCGGTGGCGATCTGCCAGTCGTGCCGTGCCTCGCCGGCGGGTGTGACAGCGGCGCGCACGCGGCTGATGCGTCGTTCGCTGTTGGTCACCGTGCCTTCTTTTTCGCCCCAGGTGCTGGCGGGCAGCAGCAGGTCGGCATAACGACAGGTGGCGGTGCCAGCGAAGGCTTCTTGCACCACGACGAATTCGGCGCGCTGCAACGCCCGGCTCACGGTGGCCAGGTCGGGCATGCTTTGCGCCGGGTTGGTGCAGGCAATCCACAACGCTTTGATTTCGCCGTCGGCTGCGGCCTGAAACATCTCGATTGCTGTTTTACCCGGCTTGGAGGGCACGTCTGGAACGCCCCAAAGGGCGGCCACTTCGGCGCGGTGGTCGGGGTTGCCCAAGTCGCGGTGGCCTGAGAGCAGGTTGGCCATGCCACCCACCTCGCGCCCACCCATGGCGTTGGGCTGGCCGGTCAGAGAAAAGGGCCCGGCACCGGCTTTGCCGATTTGCCCGGTGGCCAGGTGCAGGTTGATGAGCGAGGTGCTGTTCGCGGTGCCGTGGCTGGACTGGTTCAGGCCTTGGCAGTACAGGCTAAGTGTGGGTGTGCGGCCCGGGCCAGCACCCGCCCGTGGCGCCATGCCAGCAAACCATTGCGCAGCTTGCATCAAGGCCTCTTTGGTGATGCCACAGGTGCGTGTGACCACCTCTGGCGTGTAGTCGCGCACCAGGGTTTTCAGCGTCTCGAAGCCGCGGGTGTGTGCGGCCATGAACGCCACGTCAAGCCAGCCTTCCCACAGCATCAGGTGCAGCATGCCGTGGTGCAGCATCACGTCGGTGCCGGGCTGAATCTGCAAAAACAGGTCGGCTTGGGCCGCAGTGTCGGTGCGCCGGGTGTCCACCACCACCAGCTTCAAGGCCGGGTTGGCGCGGCGCGCGTCTTCAATGCGCCGGAACAGGATCGGGTGCGCATAAGCCGGGTTGGCGCCGGTGATGAAAATGGTGCCGGCGTGCGGGATGTCGTCGTAACAAGCCGGTGGGGCGTCCATGCCAAGCGATTGTTTGTAGCCAGCCACGGCGCTGCTCATGCACAGGCGCGAGTTGCTGTCGATGTTGTTGGTGCCAATCAGGCCCTTGGCGAGTTTGTTGAAGACGTAATAGTCTTCAGTGAGCAACTGACCCGAGATGTAAAACCCGACGGCATCCGGGCCGTGCTGCGCGATGGTGCTGGCAAAACGCGCAGCGGCTAGGTCAAGTGCCTGGTCCCAGGCGATGGGCTGTGTGGCACCGTCGCGCTCAAAACGCTGCAGGGGTTGCAGCAAACG
>JBBQZG010000087.1:0-13820 GCA_038207945.1 Burkholderiales bacterium | reverse complement strand
CGCGAAAAAGACGGCCTGTGGGCGATTTTGTTCTGGCTGAGTTTGCAGGGCGCTACCGGCGAATCCGTGCAAGACCTGGTGGAAACGCATTGGCGCGTTTATGGCCGCAACTACTACACCCGGCACGACTATGAAGGCATTCCAGTGGACGTGGCCAATGCACTGATGGCCGATTTGCGTGCCGCCTTGCCAGCCTTGCCAGGTCGGGTGTTTGGTCAACGTGCTGTCAGTCTCGCCGATGATTTTGCCTACACCGACCCAGTGGACGGCTCGGTGTCCAAAAACCAGGGGGTGCGGCTGCTGTTTGACGATGGTGCGCGGGTGATTTTTCGCCTGTCGGGCACCGGTACCGAAGGCGCCACGTTGCGGCTCTATTTGGAAAGCTACGAGGACGATCCCGTCCGCCAGGATGCGCCGGTACAGCAAAAGCTGGCCGCGCTGGCTGCGGTGGCAGAGCAGGTGGCAGGCATCCGAAAACGCACCGGCATGGCCGGGCCCAGTGTGGCCACCTGAACGGTTTAGAAAGCAAGCGACACCACACCAGTTTCAGCTTGCGCAAGGTTTAGAAACAAGGAGCAACTCATGGTGCATACAGAAAAAAGAACCCCTGAAACCCATCAACTGGTTCGCCATACGGTCGCCTTGATCTTGGCGGGTGGCCGAGGGTCACGGCTCAAGCAATTGACCGACACGCGCGCCAAGCCGGCGGTCTATTTCGGGGGCAAGTTCCGCATCATTGACTTTGCGTTGTCCAACTGCCTGAACTCTGGCATCCGCCGCATGGCGGTCGTGACACAGTACAAATCACATTCGCTGATGCGCCACATGCAGCGCGGCTGGAGTTTTTTGCGCGCTGAGCTCAATGAAATGGTCGACCTGCTGCCGGCCCAGCAGCGTGCGGGTGAAGAACATTGGTACCGCGGCACGGCCGATGCCATCTTTCAGAACATGGACATCATCCGCGCCAGCAAGCCCAAACACATCGTCATTCTGGCGGGCGACCATGTCTACAAGATGGACTACTCGATCATGCTCAAGGACCACGCGGCCATGGGCGCCGGTTGCACGGTGGGCTGCATTGAAGTGCCGCGTGCCGAGGCCAGTGCCTTTGGTGTGATGGCCATTGACGAGGAACGCCAGATCACGGCCTTCATTGAGAAACCCGCCGACCCGCCGCCCATGCCGGGCAATGATGCGGTGTCGCTGGCCAGCATGGGAATTTACATTTTCAACGCCGATTACCTGTACCAGTTGCTCGAAGATGACCTGGCCAACCCGGCGTCTGAGCACGATTTTGGCAAAAATGTGATCCCTCGCGCCGTGGCCGATGGCCGGGCGTTGGCGCATCCGTTTGGCATGTCGTGCATCTCGCGCGTCAGGGGCAATGAGCCTTACTGGCGGGATGTCGGCACCATCGACGCTTTTTGGTCGGCCAATCTTGATCTGGCATCGACCGTGCCTGAGCTTGATATTTACGACACCGACTGGCCGATCTGGACCTACCAGCGCCAGTTACCTCCGGCCAAATTTGTGCCGGACAAGGACGGCAACCATGGTATTTACGCCAATACTGTGGTGTCGGGCGGCTGCATTGTGTCGGGTTCGAACGTGGCCCATTCGGTGCTGTTTTCAGAGGTGCGCGTGCACTCTGACTGTCAGATTGACGAAGCGGTGGTGCTGCCCAATGTGACGATCAACCGCCATTGCCGTTTGCGCAAAGTGGTGATTGACCGCGGCTGCGAAATTCCAGAAGGCCTGGTGGTGGGCGAAGACCCGGTGCTGGACGCACAGCGCTTTGAATTAAGCGAAGGTGGCGTGGCATTGATTACCCGCGACATGCTGGCCAAACTGAAGTAGAGAGAACCCTTTGATGAACGTCTTGCAAGTCAGTGCCGAAATCTTTCCACTTCTTAAAACCGGGGGACTGGCTGACATTGCAGGGGCATTGCCGGCGGCCTTGAATGCCGCAGGCTGCGAGGTGCGCGTGTTGCTGCCGGGGTTCGCACCCATCATGGCTGATTTGCAGTCTGCCAGTGTATTGACAGAGTTGACTGCGCCCTGGGGTGAACGCGTGGTGGTGCGCCAGGGGGTTCTGGGCACCCTGGGCATCCAGGCTTATGTGATTGATGTGCCGCATCTCTACCTCCGCGCGGGCACACCTTACGAAGATGAGCAGCGTCAACCGCACCACGACAACCACCTGCGGTTTGCGCTGCTGGGCTGGGTGGCCGCCCAATTGGCGTGCGGGATTGATGCCAAATGGCAGCCCGCAGTGGTGCACAGCCATGACTGGCACGCGGCCCTGACATCGGCCTACCTCGCGTTTGGACCCATCCAGGGCAGGCGGGTGGCGAGCGTCTACACCGTGCACAACCTGGCGTATCAGGGCGTGTTTGCGCCGATTCATTTTTTTGATCTTGGCTTGCCCGCGCATGCGTTTTCTGTGAATGGCTTGGAGTTTCATGGCCAGTTGTCTTTCATGAAGGCCGGTCTGTATTACGCCGATCACATCACCACCGTAAGCCCCACCTATGCCAAGGAAATCCAGACGCCCGAGCAGGGCTGTGGGCTGGATGGCCTGCTGCGTTCGCGTGGCCATGAGTTGAGTGGCATCCTGAATGCGGTGGACGAAGCGGTGTGGAGCCCCGCCCATGACCCGGCGATTGCCCACACCTTTGACGCCAAAAAACCTGCTGGCAAGGCGCGCTGCAAGGCGGCATTGCAGCAAGAGCTGGGTTTGGCTGCCAATGCGGATGCGCCGCTGTTTGGTGTGGTGAGCCGCCTGACCGAACAGAAAGGCTTGCACCTGTTGCTGGCCGTGCTCGACGCCCTGATCGCCCGTGGCGGGCAACTGGTGGTGCTGGGTACCGGGGATGCCGCGCTTGAAGATGCGTTCAAGGCGCGTGCCGAAGCCAGTCCGCAGGCGGTGTCGGTGCGCATTGGCTATGACGAGGCCTACGCTCACCGGATTTTTTCGGCCACCGATGTCACGCTGGTGCCGTCCCGCTTTGAGCCCTGCGGGCTGACGCAAATGTATGGTCTGAAGTACGGCAGCTTGCCTTTGGTGCACCGGGTCGGTGGTTTGGCTGACACGGTGGTGGATTGCGCGCTGGAGCATTTGGCCGATGGCACCGCCAATGGTTTTGTGTTCAACGAGTTCACACCGAAAGCGCTTGAGCGCGCCATGTGCCGTGCCATGGCACTGTTCGCACGCCCCACCGAGTGGCGCAGTGTGCGCCAGCGCGGCATGCAGCAGCCGCTCGGGTGGGACAAAGCCGCAGCGCAGTATGTGGCGTTGTACCGCCACTTGGTCGCTTGAGCGTGCTTTGGGCGCAGCTCTTTTTTCTGTCTAACGCTTTCTGGAGTTTGTGACGAATGACTGATTCATGGATGGCGCAGCGTGCCGCCGGTGTGGTGTTGCACCCTACCTCCCTGCCGGGGCCGCATGGTGCGGGCGATTTCGGGCCAAATGCCTACTACTTCATGGATTGGCTGCAGAGGGCCGGACAAACACTTTGGCAAACCCTGCCTCTCGGGCCTGTGGGTCCGGGGAATTCACCTTACATGGGCAGTTCTGCGTTTGCTGGCAATCCTTTGCTGGTGGCGTTTGAGCCCTTGGTGCAGCGTGGCTGGCTGGACGCCGCCAGCTTGCAGGCGACCTGGAACGACGAGCGCATTGATTACCCAAGCCTGATCACCTGGCGGCTGCAAAAACTGCGCGACGCCTTCGCCGGTTTTGAACAAGCTGCCACTCCGCAAGAGCGTGTTGATGTGGCTGATTGGGCTCTGACCCAGCACGCCTGGCTGGATGACTACACCCTGTTCATGGCACTCGACCAGGCGCACAGCCCGGCGCTGTGGCCCGAATGGCCCCAAGGCCTTGCCCAGCGTGACCCGGCAGCCTTGGCCGAGGCCCGGGCAACGCAGGCACAAGAGATCGCTTTTTGGCGTTTTGTACAGTGGCAGTTCGAGTTGCAATGGCAGGCTATCAAGATTTATGCCCACGGCAAAGGGATTCGCCTGGTGGGGGACTTGCCGATCTTTGTGGCGCACCACAGTGCCGACTGCTGGGCCCGCCCTGATCTGTATGACCTGGATGCTGCAGGGCACCCGCGCGTGGTGGCCGGTGTGCCGCCTGATTTTTTCTCGGACACCGGTCAACGCTGGGGCAACCCGCTTTACAACTGGACGGCCATGGCGCGTGACGGCTACCGCTGGTGGGTGGCACGGGTGCAGCGCCAGTTGCACCTGGCCGATGTGGTGCGCATTGACCACTTTCGCGGGTTTGTGGATTACTGGGAAATTCCCGCAGACGAGCCCACTGCCGTTTGTGGCCGCTGGCTGCCAGGGCCAGGCGAGGCCTTGTTCACGGCGCTCTCGAACGCGCTGGGAGAGCTGCCGATCATCGCCGAAGACCTTGGCATCATCACGCATGAGGTGCACACCTTGCGCGAACGCACCGGTTTCCCTGGTATGCGGGTGCTGCAATTTGCATTTGGAGGCGATGCGGGCAACGCCTTTTTGCCACACAACTTTGAGCCAAATACGGTGGTTTACACCGGCACGCATGACAACGACACGGTGCCCGGCTGGTGGACCAGCTGCAGTGCGCACGAGCGCGCTTTTGCCGCGCACTACTTGAACACGGATGGCGATGACGTGCATTGGGCGATGGTGCGTGCCGCCAATTTTTCGGTGGCACGGCTGGCGTTGTGCCAGTTTCAGGACCTGCTGGGGCTCGACAGTGCCCACCGCATGAACACCCCCGGTACCATGGGCTGCTGGTCGTGGCGTTTCAAATGGGACCGGGTCGGGTCAGAGGTGGCTCAGCGGCTGGCCAACATCACGGCCGCAAGTGGTCGGGTTGGTTTTGATTGGCTGAAAACTTAAGCTTTTTAAGCCTCTAGCCCGCGATTTATATGCGCTAGCAGCTATTGATTTGATACTGATTGCTGCAGCAGCATGAGGCTGTGTGCCGCCACGCGAATGCCCATGCCGCCGGTGCCTTGTTGGTCGCTGTACCCTCTGGCGTGGCTGGTGTCAAGCAAGGCTTGCCAGTGACCGCGCGGCAGCACAAATTTCTCTGACCCGGCACCGGCATTGAACAGCATCAGCAGAGGCATCTGTGTTCGCCCGGGTTTGCCAATGAAACACGCCAGTGTGTGCACATTGGGCATGTGCCAGGCCTCACCCTGGAGCATGCTGCCGTCAAAATTTCCCCATGACACGTCATACTGTCCACTGGCATCGGCGATGCCGCTGTACCACTGATTGGCAAAGGGTTGCAACGTCTGCCTGAGTCCGACGACGTGCTGGGTGAATGCCAGCAAGTCACGGTCTGCCGCAGACCAGTTGATCCAGGTGGTGGGGTTGTCCTGGCAATAGGGGTTGTTGTTGCCATGTTGGGTGTGCCCGAGTTCGTCACCGGCGCACAGCATGGGCGTGCCTTGGGCCAGCAGCGTGTTGGCCAGCAGCGCACGCTGCAGTCTGGCGCGAAATTCCAGCACCACGGGGTCAGTGCTTGGGCCTTCCTCGCCGCAGTTGAAGCTCAGGTTGTCGTTGTGACCATCACGGTTGTTTTCAAGGTTGGCCTCGTTATGGCGCTGGTTGTAGCTGACCAGATCGGCCAAGGTAAAGCCATCGTGGGAAACCACATAGTTCACCGATTTGGCCGGTGCGCGCCGGCGCTCCTGGAACAGGTCAGACGAGCCGCACAGGCGCATGGCAAAGTCACCACGTGTACAGCCCAAGGGCATGTCGTGACCACCAGCGGCGCTCTGCACCCAGAAGCGCCGCATGCAGTCCCTGAACTTGTCGTTCCATTCCAGCCAGCCGCGCGGGAAGCCACCCACCTGGTAGCCGCCCGGCCCGGTATCCCAGGGTTCGGCAATCATCTTCACGCGCGACAACACCGGGTCTTGCGCCATGACCGCAAAAAACGCCGCCTGGGCGCTGAAGCCTGTGTCAGTGCGGCCCAGCACGGGTGCCAAGTCAAACCGGAAACCGTCCACGTGCATGTCTTGCACCCAGTAGCGCAGGCTGTCCATCACCATTTGCAGCACTTTGGGTTGGTGCAGGTTCAGGGTGTTGCCGCAACCGCTGTAGTTTTCGTAGTGGCTCGGGCTGTCAGGCGGCAGGCGGTAATAGCTGGCGTTGTCGAGGCCGCGAAAGCTCAGGGTGGGGCCAGACTCATCTGCCTCTGCCGTGTGGTTGTAGACCACATCCAGAATCACCTCCAGCTTGGCGGCATGCAGGGCCCGCACCATGTTGCGAAATTCATCGCGTGCCGACAGGCCATCCTGCCCACTCGCCAGTTGTGCGTTGAGGCAAAAGAAGCCGAGGGTGTTGTAACCCCAGTAGTTGGAGAGCTGCTGTTTGACAAGGCGCTCTTCGCTGATGGCGTAGTGCACCGGCAGCAGGCTGATGGCAGTCACGCCCAATTGTTTCAGGTGGTTGATGGACTCCGGGTGCGCCAGCCCGGCATAACTGCCGCGCAACTGGGGCGGTACACGGAGGTTGAGCTTTGAGAAACCCTTGACATGGCATTCATACAGCACGGTGTCGGTCAGGGTGATGCTGGGCGGGGTGTCATCGCCCCAATCAAAGTTGTCGTGTATGACGCGGCTTTTCAGCGCCAGGGTGGCGTTGTCCTGGGTGTTCATGTGCCCAGGGTGCAGGCGGTCGGTGGAGAAGTGTGCGTCGTTCCAGGCAAAGTCGCCCAGGATGTCACGGGCATAGGGATCAAGCAGCAGCTTGCTGGCGTCAAAGCGGTGGCCCTTGTCTGGCCGCCACGGGCCATGCGCGCGCAGGCCATACACCAGGCCGGGCTGTGCCCCCGGCAGGTATCCGTGCCAGACGTTGGTGGTGTGCCCCGGTAACGGCAGGCGCGCCAGCTCTCGGGTACCGCCTGCGTCAAACAGACACAAATCCATGCCTTGGGCGTGCGCCGAAAACACCGCAAAGTTGATCCCATGGCCATCAAAATGGGCACCCATCGGCCACGGGTGGCCGGCCTGCAGGCCTTTGGCGATCAAGCCTTCCATTTGAAAAATACCGTGGCCAGGGGAGGAAGCGTCAGCAGGATGGAGCACGGCTTGTCGTGCCAGGGTTTGGGCTCGGTGCTGGCCTCGCCAGAGGGTGTGCCAACGTTGCTGCCGCCGTAATGTACAGAGTCGGTGTTGAGCACTTCCTGGTACTTGCCCGGCTTGGGAACACCCAGCCGATAACCTGTCTGGACCTGTGGCGTGAAGTTGCACACCACCACCGTGAAGGTGCTGGCATCAAGCCCATGGCGAACAAAACTCAGCACCGAGTGGGCGGCATCGCTGTGGTCAATCCACTCAAACCCTTCCGGAACAAAGTCTTGTTGGTACAGCGCGGGCGTGGCGCGGTAGAGTGTGTTGAGGTCACGCACCAGGCGTTGTACGCCAGCATGAGCGGGGTCTTCCAGCAGATGCCAGTCAAGGCTCTGGTCGTGGTTCCACTCGTGTTCCTGGGCGAATTCGCAGCCCATGAACAACAGTTTCTTGCCGGGGTGACCAAACATGTAGCCAAGAAAAGCGCGCACGTTGGCCAGCTGTTGCCAGCGGTCACCTGGCATTTTGGTCAGCAGGGAACCCTTGCCGTGCACCACTTCATCGTGAGAAATCGGCAGTACAAAGTTTTCGTTGAAGGCGTACACCAGGCTGAAGGTCATCTCGCCCTGATGGTGCTTGCGGTAAATCGGGTCACGCGCCATGTAGCTCAGGGTGTCGTGCATCCAGCCCATGTTCCACTTGTAATGAAACCCCAGGCCACCCGCATAGGTGGGTCGCGACACTGCCGGGTAGGCGGTGGACTCTTCGGCCAGGGTGATGGCTTGCGGGCATTCCACACCGACGACCTCGTTCACGCGTTTCAGGAAGGCAATAGCCTCCAGATTTTCACGCCCGCCAAACACGTTGGGAATCCATTCTCCGGCCTTGCGGCTGTAGTCGCGGTAGAGCATGGACGCCACGGCATCCACGCGCAGGCCGTCAACACCAAAACGCTCCAGCCAGTACAGCGCGTTGCCGACCAGAAAGTTGCTGACCTCGGTGCGGCCCAGGTTGTAGATCAACGTGTTCCAGTCGTTGTGGAAACCCTCACGCGGGTCGGCGTATTCATACAGGTGTGTGCCGTCAAAGTTGGCGAGCCCGTGTGCATCGCTGGGAAAGTGCGCGGGCACCCAGTCCAGAATCAGGCCAATGCCTGCGGCATGGCAGCGCGCCACCAGTCGGCCAAAGCCATCGGCATCGCCAAAACGGGAGGTGGGTGCGTACAGGCCAATGGGTTGGTAGCCCCAGGAGCCGTCAAAAGGGTGCTCGCTGACGGGCATCAACTCCAGATGGGTGAAGCCCAAGTCTTGCACGTAGGGAATCAGCGTGTCGGCGAGTTCGTCCCAAGTCAGCCAGCGGTTGCCGTCTTCAGAGATGCGCCGCCAGGAGCCCAGGTGCACCTCGTAAATGCTCACCGGCGCATCCAGTGCGTTGGCAGCCTGGCGTTGGGCTGATGGTGTCACTTTGGCGGGTAAATGCCCGACTTTGCTGGCGGTGGCTGGCCGCATTTCAGCCTGCAGCGCATAGGGGTCGGCGCGCGCGGGCAGCACCTCACCGCTTTGCGTACGAATTTCAAACTTGTAGAGCGCACCAGCAGCCACGCCAGGCAGAAACAATTCCCACACCCCGCATTCACGGCGCAAGCGCATCGGGTGGCGACGGCCATCCCAAAAATTGAAGTCACCCACCACGCTCACGCGCGAGGCGTTCGGCGCCCATACCGCAAAGCGGGTGCCCGTTGCCCCCAGCATCGTGCTCGGGTGTGCGCCGAGCACTTCGAAAGGGCGTAAGTGGGTGCCTTCTCCCAGCAGCCAGACATCCATTTCACCAAGGACCACCGGGAAGCGGTAGGGGTCTTCGAAGGTGTTGTTCTGGCCACTGGTCCAACGCACCTGCAACTGGTAGGCGTCATCCTGCGCCATGGGCACTTTAGCTTCAAAGAAGTCGGTGCCATGGCACGGTGTCAACGTGGCCAGTGTCTTGCCATCAGGAGAGATCACGTCAACCTGGGTGGCGTGCGGCAGGAAACACCGCACGCTGCATCGCTTGGGCGAGACCTGATGTGGACCCAGCACCGAAAAAGGGTCACCGTGGCTGGCGTTGCAAATCAACTCGATGTCGTGGCGTGGCAGCATGGCGGTCTTCTTGGATGAGGGTGTGAGGGGCATCAGGCGGTCAAACTTGACACATGCCAGATGTCACTGGCGTACTCGGCAATGGTACGGTCTGATGAAAACACGCCCATGCCGGCCACATTGCGAATGGCGCGCTGACACCATTGCCCGGGCTGGCGGTAAAGCGCATCCACCTGTGCCTGGGTGGCCACATAAGAGGCATAGTCGGCCAGCAGCATGTAATGGTCGCCGCCCCACACCAAAGAGTTGATCAAGGCGCTGTAGCGGCTTGGCTCACCTGGCGAGAACTGGCCACCGGCGATGGCGTCGAGCACCGCTTTGAGTGCAGGGTTATTGTCGTAGTAGTTCAAGGGGTGGTAGCCTGCCACCCGCAGATCGCGCACTTCAGGGGTTTTCAGGCCAAAGATGAAAATATTCTCATCGCCCACGTTTTGCCGAATTTCGATGTTGGCGCCGTCGTCGGTACCAATGGTGAGCGCGCCGTTGAGCGCCAGCTTCATGTTGCCAGTGCCTGAGGCTTCGGTGCCGGCAGTGGAGATTTGCTCTGACAAATCTGCCCCTGGCATGATGATTTCAGCCACCGAGACCCCGTAGTTGGGGATGAACACCAGCTTGAGTTTGTCGCCCACCCGGGGATCGTTGTTGATGGTCAGGCCCACATCGTGAATGAGCCGGATGATCGACTTGGCCGACTGGTAGCTCGACGCCGCCTTGCCTGCAAATATCACCGTCCTGGGCACCCAGGGCGCCTCCGGGTTGGCCAGGATCGCCTGGTAACGGGTCACCACGTGCAGCACATTGAGCAGTTGTCGCTTGTACTCGTGAATGCGTTTGACCTGCACGTCAAACAGGCTGTCAGGGCTGACCGTTATGCCAGTGGTTTTTTCAATCAAGTGGGCCAGGCGCACTTTGTTGGCGCGCTTGATGGCCATGAATTTGCTCGCAAACTCATGGTCTTCCAGCCGGTCTTCCAGCCGTTTCAATTGGCCCAGGTTGGTTCGCCATGCCTTGCCGAGGGTGTCATCCAGCAGGCTTGACAACCCGGGATTGGCCTGCGCCAGCCAGCGCCGGGGCGTGACACCATTAGTCATGTTGGTAAAACGCTTGGGCCACAGAGACGCAAAGTCAGCAAAAATGGTGTGCACCAGCAGCTCGGAGTGCAGGGCGGACACACCATTGACCTGATGGCTGCCCACCACCGACAAGTGGGCCATGCGCACCCGGCGCTCACCGTTCTCGTCAATCAAGGAGAGGCGCTTCAGGAAATCATGGTCACCCGGGCGAAAACGTGCGGCCAGGTCCAGAAACTCCTTGTTGATGCGAAAGATGATTTCCAGGTGGCGCGGCAGTACCTGCTGCATCAGGCTGACTGGCCAGGTCTCCAGAGCCTCTGGCATCAGGGTGTGGTTGGTGTACGAAAACGTTTTGCCACAAAGCGTCCACGCCTGATCCCAATTGAAACCGTGCTCATCACACAAAATGCGCATCAACTCGGCCACGCCAATGGCCGGGTGTGTGTCGTTGAGGTGAATGGCCACATGTTCGGCCAGGTTGTCCAGTGAGGGGTGCTCGTCAAGGTGGCGCTTGACCAGATCCTGCATCGAGGCCGCCACAAAAAAATACTCTTGCTTGAGACGCAATTCACGGCCCGCAGGTGTGCTGTCGTTGGGGTAAAGCACCCAGGAGATATTTTCAAACTCGTTTTTGGTGCTGGCAGCCCGGGCGTAGTCGCCGGTGTTGAAGGCACCCAGGTCAAAGTGCGCCGGGGCCACGGCTTTCCATAGCCGCAGGGTGCTGACCTTGTCGGTGCCATGACCCGGCACGACCATGTCATAGGCCTTGGCAGCCACTTCACCGGCGTGTTGCCACACAGCCTCGTCATTTTTGTGCGTGACCCAACCGCCAAAACGCACCGGGTAAGTGATGTCGGCACGCGGAAACTCCCAGGGTGTGCCGTCCTGCAGCCAGGAATCGGGGTACTCGACCTGGTTGCCGTTATGAATCTCCTGGGCAAACATGCCGTATTCATACCGAATGCCGTAACCAAACGAGGGCAAACCCAGCGTGGCCATGGAGTCCAGAAAACAGGCAGCCAGCCGGCCCAGACCGCCGTTGCCCAATGCGGCGTCACGCTCCATCTCTGCAATGTCCTCGAGCCGCTGGGCGTGCTGCATCAGGCCAGCGGCGGCGCCTTCTGTCAGGTTCAACGCAGCCAGTGCGTTGGACAGGCTGCGGCCCATCAAAAACTCCATGGACAGATACACCACACGCCGTGCTTTTTGCTTGCGCTCTTGTGCCTGCGTGGCGACCCAGCGCCTCGACAGTTGGGCGCGTGCCACTTGGGCCGTGGCCAGCATCAGGTCGGTGGGTGTGGCGCGATCTGGCTCCACACCCACGGTGTGCAGCAGATGGGCGTTGATTTGCTCCGGGAGGGGAGCGGCTAACGGGGTAGCGGAAACGTTCACAAGGATTCCTTTGGGCGATGGCAAATGGGTCGTCAGCCTCTATTTTGCACCTCAGTGTGAGGCAACTTTACCGCGCGGTTACCACGCCAGATATTCAGGTCTTTAAGCGTCTCTATAATCGCGCCCATTCCGAGGAGCGTTGCAGCTCACGCCAAGGGCTTCAACCCAGGCGCTGAGTGAGGCTCGGAAACCGCCGCGGCTCCGGGCCCGGCGATTCACAACGGCGCTCACCCACTGCACGTGAGGTGAGCCTGATCCCCTGGCTTGCGGTGGTTGCCTCTTTAATTTCTGGAGTGAACCATGAACGCTGCGCTGAAAACTGCAAAACCACACGACTACATCATTGCCGACATCGGTCTGGCCGACTGGGGCCGCAAAGAGCTGAACATTGCCGAGACCGAAATGCCCGGCCTGATGGCCATCCGCGAAGAATTTGCCGAAGCCCAGCCCCTCAAGGGCGCACGCATCACCGGTAGCCTGCACATGACAATCCAGACCGCCGTACTGGTCGAGACGCTGCAAGCGCTGGGCGCACAAGTGCGCTGGGCATCGTGCAATATTTTTTCAACCCAAGACCATGCCGCTGCGGCACTGGTGGCCAAGGGCACGCCGGTGTTTGCCTACAAGGGCGAAAATCTGACCGATTACTGGGACTACACCCACCGTATTTTTGAATTCGACGGCAAAAAAGGCACGGCGGCTGAAGGCCCCAACATGATCCTGGACGACGGTGGTGATGCCACGCTGCTGATGCACCTGGGCACCAAGGCCGAGAAAAATGCCAAGCTGCTTGACAACCCGGGCAGCGAAGAAGAAACCTGCTTGTTTGCCGCCATCAAGGCCAAACTGGCCATTGACCCCACCTGGTACAGCCGCCGCCTGAAAAACATCATCGGCGTGACCGAAGAAACCACCACTGGCGTGCTGCGGTTGAACGAAATGTCGGCCAAAGGTGAACTCGCCTTGCGCGCCATCAACGTCAACGACTCGGTGACCAAAAGCAAGTTTGACAACCTGTACGGCTGCCGCGAATCTTTGGTGGATGCCATCAAGCGCGCCACCGACGTGATGATTGCCGGCAAGGTGGCTTGCGTCGCTGGCTACGGCGACGTAGGCAAAGGCTCGGCCCAAGCCCTGCGTGCCCTCAGCGCCCAAGTGTGGGTGACCGAGATTGATCCGATCAACGCCTTGCAAGCCGCCATGGAAGGCTACAAAGTGGTGACCATGGAGTACGCCGCTGACAAGTGCGATATTTTTGTCTCTGCCACCGGCAACAAAAACGTCATCACTTACAAGCACATGGCCGCCATGAAAGACCAGGCCATCGTCTGCAACATTGGTCACTTTGACAATGAAATTGACGTGGCTTCTCTTGACAAGTGCAAGTGGGAAGAAATCAAGCCGCAAGTTGACCACGTGATTTTCCCGGCCAAGGGCAAGACACCTTCCAAGCGCATCATCCTGCTGGCCAAGGGTCGTTTGGTGAATCTGGGTTGTGGCACCGGCCACCCCAGCTTTGTCATGAGTTCGAGCTTTGCCAACCAGACCATCGCGCAGATCGAACTGTTCACCAAGCCAAAGAGCTACAAGGTCGGCCAGGTCTACGTGTTGCCCAAGCACCTGGATGAAAAAGTGGCGCGTTTGCACCTGAAAAAAGTCGGTGCGCAGTTGTCCGAGCTGACCGACGAACAAGCCGCCTACATTGGTGTGAGCAAGTCGGGCCCGTACAAGGCTGACACTTACCGTTATTAAGCCTTTATGCGTATTGACCAACTGCTGGTACAGCGTGGCCTGGCCAGCACCCGCTCTCAGGCCCAGCGCCTGATTGCCGGGGGCGTGCAGTGGCAACAAGGTGTTGCTGACTGGCGACGCGTGACCAAGAATGGCGACGACGTGCCGGAAGATGCCGAGTTGTGCTTGCTGGACGACTCGGAAGCCCGCTATGTGTCACGCGGTGGCCTCAAACTGCAGGCCGCACTGAAACACGTGGGCTTGTCTGTGGACGGCCTTCAGTGTCTGGATGTGGGGCAAAGCACTGGCGGGTTCACCGACTGCCTGCTGCAGCAAGGGGCTGAATTCGTGGTGGGCGTGGATGTGGGCAGCGCCCAGTTGCACCCCAAGTTGCACGCCGATCCCCGGGTGCT
>JBBQZG010000086.1:0-14062 GCA_038207945.1 Burkholderiales bacterium | reverse complement strand
CGGCCATGGAGCGGCGAAGCTGGTCGGCCTCGCCGGGGCTGAAGTCAGCTGCGGCCATGGCCACCTGCATCACCTGCTCCTGAAAAATCGGCACGCCCAGGGTGCGCTTCAAGGCTTCTTTGAGCGCCGGGCTGGCGTAACTCACCTGCTCCGGGTGCTCGCGCGCTTTCAGGTACGGGTGCACCATGCCACCTTGAATCGGCCCCGGGCGCACGATGGCCACCTCAACCACCAGGTCATAAAAACAGCGGGGTTTGAGGCGCGGCAGCATGCTCATCTGCGCCCGGCTCTCGATCTGGAACACCCCCACGGTGTCAGCGGCGCAGATCATGTCAAAGGTGGCGGGGTCATCGGCTGGGATGTCCTGCATCTGAAACCGCTGGCCGCGTTGCTGGCTGACCAACGCCAGACAACGGCGAATGGCACTTAGCATGCCCAAAGCGAGCACGTCCACTTTCAGCAGGCCCATGGCGTCGAGGTCGTCTTTGTCCCACTGGATGATGGAGCGATCCGGCATGGCGGCGTTTTCTACCGGCACCAGCCGCGTCAAAGGCCCGCGTGTCAGCACAAAACCACCGGGGTGCTGGCTCAGGTGGCGCGGAAAACCCAGCAGCTGCTGGCTCAAGTCCAGCCACAGGTCCAACAGGGGCGTGGGCACGGTCAAGGTCAAGGTATTTTGTACCCCTTTCACCCGATCCAGCGCCGCCTGCAAGCGCTCACCCAGCACCGCACGGCTGTAGATGCCGGGGTGCTCGCGCGACATGGCAGTGATCAAATCCTCTGGAATACCCAGCGCGCGGCCCACATCCCGCAAGGCGCTGCGCGGGCGGTAGCTGATGGCCACGGCGGTCAGTGCGGCGCGGTCACGGCCATATTTGGCGTAGATGTATTGAATGACCTCTTCGCGCCGCTGGTGTTCAAAGTCAACATCAATGTCAGGTGGCTCGTCACGCTCACGACTGATGAAACGCTCAAACAACACACTTGATCGCGCCGGGTCCACCTCGGTGATGCCCAGGCAGTAACACACCGCTGAATTGGCCGCTGAGCCGCGGCCCTGACACAGAATCTGACGTCCTCGGGCAAACGCCACGATGTCGTGCACGGTCAAGAAATACATCTCGTATTTCAGCTCGGTAATCAGCGCCAGCTCGTGTGCCAGTTGCTGCTGTACGCTGTTGGACACACCTTGCGGGTAGCGTTGGGCGGCCCCCTCAAAGGTGTACTGGCGCAGGGTTTGGCTCGGGGTCAGACCAGGCAACACGGCTTCCAGCGGGTACTGGTAACGCAACTCGTCCAGGCTAAAGATGCAGCGCGCAGCCACGGCCAGCGTGTTGGCCAGCAACTCGGGCGGGTAGATGGCGCTCAGGCGGGCACGGCTGCGCAGGTGCGCCTCGGCATTGGCTTGCAGCGCCAAACCGCACTGCGCCACGGGTTGACCCAGCCGCACGGCGGTCAACACATCTTGCAGCGGCTTGCGTGAGCGCACGTGCATGCGCACGCCACCAGCCGCCACCAAGGGCACGCCGCTGAGCTGCGAAATGTGTTGCAGATGCTGCAACTGCAAGACATCACCCGGCTCCAGCAGCAATTCAACGCCAAGCCAGATATTTATGCCAAAAAGGGCTCTAGCCCTTTTGCATATTGCGCAAGCAGCTATCACATCTATAGTATTTGGCAAAACCAGAATCACCTCGCAACCACGCAGCTTTTGCCAACTGGTGTCGCCCCAGCGCACGCTGTACTGCCCTTTGGGCGCGCTGCGCCGGGCCAAGGTGATGAATTCACACAGATCACCCCAGGCTGCCAAGTCCTGCGGCAACGCGACCACACGAAAGCGCAAGCCCTGCGCGTCAGGGGTTGTGCTGTTTTGCGCGTTGCCATCGGGCTGATCGGTCTGGGTGAGCGGCACCACAAACTCGGTCCCTGGCAGCAGTTTCAGACCATGCTTTTTGGCCTCGGTGTGCGCACGCACCATGCCTGCCACCGAACATTCATCCGTGACGGCCAGCGCCGCATAGCCCAGTGCAGCTGCACGCGCCACCAGTTCTTCAGGGCTGGACGCGCCCACGCCAAAGCTGAAGTTGCTGCGGCAATGCAACTCGGCATAAGCAGCGTGGCAGGCTGCAGCCACTGGTGGCAGTGAATCGGCGAGGGAAGGCACGGCACAGGCTCACAAGACTGGTTATAAACACAGTATTGTGAGCCTGTTTGGAGGAACGTGCTGGTGGAGAAAAATAAACGCGGACAGACATTGACAGTCAGCGAACAAGCGATAGGGACTTTTACCTACTGCCGTGTATGTTTATTCTGATTTTCAACCTTGAGCGCAACGCTTAACCTTGCGTCGTCATCAAAACACGGAGCTGTGCATGAATGCTCATCCTGATCTATCCCGGCGTGCCTTCTTTGCAGCCTTGCCGGCCGTCACCGCAGGTCTGGCCGTTCCGGCCATGGCTGCAGAAGCGTCTGGCCCACATTGGTCGATGCTGGTCGATACCCGGCGTTGCATTGCCTGCCAGGCCTGCACCATGGCCTGTTCCATGGAAAACGCTTCCCCCGAGGGCCAATTCCGTACGGTGGTGGCCACCTACGCAGTAACGGGTCAGGACGGCAAAACCGGCCTCTCGGTGCTGCCGCGTCTTTGCAACCATTGCGAACAGCCACCCTGCATTCCGGTTTGTCCGGTCGGCGCTACTTTCAAACGTGCAGACGGCATTGTGCTGGTGGACGGCGATCGTTGCGTGGGCTGTGCTTACTGTGTTCAGGCCTGCCCGTACGACGCCCGCTTCATCAACCACCATACCGGCAAGGCTGACAAGTGCACCTTCTGCAGCCACCGCCTCGAAGCCGGACTGCTGCCTGCTTGCGTTGAAACCTGTGTCGGCGGCGCACGCATATTCGGCGACATCAATGACCCTGGCAGCGACATCAGCAGGCAGCTGAAAGCAGCTGACGGCAAGGTCCAGGTGCTGAAACCGGAAGCCAAAACGTCGCCCCGGGTGTTCTACATCGGCCTTGACGAACATCTGAATGGCCGTGTCGATGGCGCTTCTGCCGCCGACATGATGTGGCGCCCCAATCAACAAGGAGAATCAACATGAACACGACTGTTGAAGTACTGGGTTTTGCGCGGGAACCGGCCTGGTTGCCTTGGGCGGTGACGTATTTTTTCCTGATTGGAATCTCCACGACGGCGTTCTTCCTGTCCTTGCCTGGGCTGGTCTGGCGTCGTCCTGAATGGCGTGGCGTTTCCAGGCGAGCCTTGCTGGTGGCACTGGTGTGTGGTTTGACGGGACCGGTGGCCTTGCTGGCCGACCTGCACCAGCCAGGACGTTTCCTCAATTTCTACCTGCATCCGAACCTTGGCTCGTGGATGGCCTGGGGTGCCTTCTTCATCCCCATTTATATGTTTGGCCTGTTTTTCTACGCTTGGCTCTGTCTGCGTCCGCAACTGGCGGCCTTGGGCAAAACCGGTGACAAATTCTCGGGGCTTTACCGCACGCTGGCCTACGGTGGCCATGACAACCCAGGTGCCATCAAGGCGGCGGCGCTCGTCGGCAGCCTGGGTGCTGCGCTGATCCTGCTCTACACCGGCATGGAAGTGATGGTGGTGCAGGCCCGCCCCCTGTGGCACAGCCCGCTGCTGCCGCTGCTTTTTCTTGTCACCGCGCTGAGCGGCGGCTTGGGCATGACCGGCCTGTTCGAAGCTTTGAGCGGCAACAAGACGGCCGCGCCTTTGCTCAATCGCTGGCTGGTGCGTAGCCAGTGGGCAACCCTGTTGCTGCTGGCCGTCTGGGGGCTGCTTGGCGTGTCCGGCTTGTCGAGCGCAGCGGCCGAGGCGCTGGCTGCGATGCAGGGCGAGTTCAGCTGGTGGGTCACAGGCGCCTGGCTGGTTGCCAGCACCCTGCTGACGCTGTGGCTCGCCAGCGCTCGCCGGCATACGCTGGTCTTGCCTGCGCTGTTCGCCCTGCAGGGTGCCTGGCTGGTGCGCTGGGTCGTCCTGATGGCCAGTCAGAGTTTGCCCAAGATGGGCGCGACCACCCAACACTATGCCCTGACCCTGACGCCCGATGGCCTGCTTGGCATCGTCGGCATGGTCGGTCTGTGTCTCACCATTTACATTGTTCTGACCAGTCTCGTCCCTTGGGATGAGACGGCGGAAGTCTGAGGAGTTCGATCATGAAAATCAGCAAACGTCGTCAAGTTCTTGCACTCGGTGGTCTGGCCGCCTTTGCCGTCGGTTATTCCGAAACGGCTGGCCGTGTCGTCGGCAAACTCCTCGGCAAGGATGCCCCCAAGCACAAAACAGCCGGGGATGCCCCGGCACCCGAGTTCCGCGTGGATCGCAACGGACAGCTGGAAGTCAACCCAAACCAGCAGGTCAGTTACACGACCTGTCTGGGATGCACCACGATGTGCGGCGTGCGCGTGCGCATCGACCGTGCCTCAGGCAAGGTCTTGCGGGTCGCAGGCAACCCCTACAGCCCCTTGTCAACCGATCCGCACTTGCCGATGAAAGCCAGCGTGCGCGAGAGCTTCATTGCCATCTCTGCGCACAAGGGCAAGGGGCTGGAGGGACGCTCCACCGCCTGTGGGCGTGGCAATGCCGTGGCCCAGCAGATCGACTCGCCGTACCGTGTGTTGACACCCTTGAAGCGTGTGGGTTCGCGCAACAGTGGTCAATGGCAACCGATTGCCTTTGATCAATTGGTCAAGGAACTGGTGGAAGGCGGCAATCTGTTTGGCGAAGGCCATGTCGATGGACTGGCGGCGCTGCGTGATCTGACAACGCCCATCGACCGCACCCAACCGGCGCTCGGGCCGCGAGTCAACCAGGTGGCGGTACTGTCCAGCGCCAACGATGGCCGTGATAGCTTCGCCCGCCGCTTCTTCCAGCAGTCCTATGGCACCCTCAACTTCGTCGGCCATGGCTCTTACTGTGGCGGTTCCTACCGTTCGGGTTCGGGCGCACTGTTCGGCGACCTGAAGGCCATGCCGCACTGCAAGCCGGATTTCTCCAATGCCGAGTTTGTGCTCTTTGTCGGCACGGCACCGGGGCAGGCCGGCAATCCGTTCAAGCGCCAGGGCACCTTGATTGCCAAAGCGCGCACCGAGGGCAAGTTGTCCTACGTGGTGGTCGATCCGGTGCTGACGCACGCCGACAACCGCGCCAGCGGCGACCGGGGTCGCTGGCTGCCGATCCGCCCAGGTACCGATGGTGCGATGGCCATGGCCATCATCCGCTGGCTGTTCGAGAACGAGCGCATCGACAGCCGTTTTCTGGGTTTCCCGAACGCCGAACTGGCCAGGGAAAATGGCGAACCCTCGTTCTCCAACGCGACCCATCTGGTCGTCGTAGAACCGAAGCATCCCCGTGAGCGGCGCTTCCTGCGCGCCTCCGATCTTGGCGTCGAGATGCCTGAAGAGCAGCGCTACAAAGAAGGCGATGCTTACGTTTGTCTGGATGATGCGGGCAAGCCGGTGTTCAGTGACCAGGCCGCGGGACCGGCTGCGTTGTTCGTCGACACCGTGTTGACGGTGGGTGGCCAGGAAATCCGGGTCAAGTCGTCGCTGCAACTGCTGCGTGAGGAAGCCATGCGCCTGGAACTTGGCGCCTATGCCCAGGCTTGCGGCATCCCGGCCGACACCCTGGTGGCCTTGGCCAAGGAACTGGCCTCGCATGGCAAACGTGCTTCGGTGATTGCCCATGGCGGCATGATGAGTGGCAACGGTTTTTACAACGCCTATGCGCTGATGAGCATCAACGCGCTGCTGGGAAATATCAACTGGAAGGGCGGGTTCGTTGCCAATGGCGGCGGCTTCAAGGACAGCGGCGAGGGGCCGCGTTACAACCTTGCCTCCTTCGACGGCATGGTCAAGCCTTCCGGCACGCCGCTGGGGCGCAATGTGCCCTATGAAAAAACCGCCGAATTTGCCGCCCGGAAGGCGGATAACAAGCCTTATCCGGCGACCGCACCATGGTTTCCCAATGCCCCCGGGCTCACCACCGAAATCTTGCCGGGCGGTATCAGCGGCTACCCTTATGCGTTGAAGGCGCTGGTGCTGTGGTCATCCAATCCGCTCTACGGCGTCACCGGGCTGCGCAACAAAATTGCCAAGGACCTGGCGGACCCGAAGAAGCTGCCACTGATCATCTCGGTCGATCCCTTCATCAATGAGAGCAACGCCTACGCCGACTACATCATTCCGGACTCGCTGATGTACGAGAGCTGGGGCTGGGTTGCGGCCTGGAACGGCGTCCCCACCAAGGCGATGGCCGCGCGCTGGCCGGTTATCGAACCCAAGGCAGAGAAGACACCCGAGGGGCGTGCCATTGGCATGGAAACCTTCTTTATCGCGCTGGCCAAGGCCATGCAACTGCCCGGCTTTGGCGCTGGCGCCATCAGCGATCCAGACGGCAATAGCTTTGCCCTGAACGCGCCAGAAGATTGGTACCTGCGCGGTGGTGCCAATATTGCCTGGCTGGGCAAGGAGCCGGTGGCGGATGCGACCGCAGATGACATTCGCCTCAGTGGCGTCGAACGCATCCGCCCGTTGCTGGAAAAGACGTTGAAACCTGAAGAGGTGGCCAAGGTGGCCTTTCTGTTGACTCGAGGTGGCCGCTACCAACCGGGCAAGGATGCCTACGACGAGGAAAATCCGGAGTGGATGCGTAATCCGATGAAGGCCATGTCCCACCTGTGGAACGAGAACGTGGGTGCCTCCAAGAACAGTCTGACGGGCAAGCGCTACAGCGGATGCGCGACCTGGGTCGAGCCCTCGTTTGCCGACGGCACACCGGTGCGCAAGCTTTATCCGGCCGACAAGTGGCCCATGCAACTGGTCAGCTACAAGTCGGCGCTGCAAAACCCGTACTCGATCGGGGCGACCCGGCTGCTTGGCCTGCATCCGGAAAACCCGGTGCTGATTCACCCGGATGATGCCCATCGCCTGCATTTGAAAATGGGTGATCTGACAGTGATCACGACGCCCGCGGGCAGCCTCAAGGCCCGGGTGATGGTGCATGCCGGCATCACGCCGGGGGTGGCGGCTTTCGAACATGGCTTCGGCCATCGGGAACTGGGCGCACGTGCGCACCGTATTGGTGGCGCAAGTCAGCCGCAAGACAAGCGTCTGGCTGCTGGCGTCAACCTGAACGACATTGGTTTGATCGATCCGACGCGCCCCGACAAATCGCCCTGGGTCGATTCTGTCTCTGGCGCTGCGGTGCGCAACGGCTTGCCGGCGACCCTGCGCCGGGCCTGAGCAACGAAGGGTCAGTCCAGTGCCGCCGGATCGGCCAGCAACATCAGGCGGGCCAGTTCGGCGGCAGATGAAATGGCGACCTTTTCCATGATGTGTTGGCGGTGAATGTGCACGGTCTTTTCGCTGATGCCCAGGCTGGCTGCAATCAGCTTGTTCGGTTGGCCGCGTGCGATCAGGCGTGCGGCTTCTTTTTCGCGCGGAGAGAGCGTGGCCAGCACACCCAGCGCGGCATTGCGACGTTGCGTTTCCTCCAGCACCTCGGCACTGCGCCGGATGGCGGTGGCCACGGTGTCGAGCAGCATCTGGTCCTTGAACGGTTTTTCGATGAAATCGCTGGCACCGGATTTCATGGCCTGGACCGCCATTGACACATCGGCATGGCCGGTCATGAAAAGGATCGGCAGATGCACACCACGCTCGCGCAGCACCTGTTGCAGTTCCAGTCCACTCATGGCCGGCATGCGGATGTCAAGCAGCAGGCACGATGGCTGAGTTGGCGGCGCGGCATAGTCGAGAAATTCTTCCGCCGAGGCGTAGAGCTTGACACTCCAGCCCACGGAATCGAGCAAAAAGCGAAGTGAGCGGCGCAGGCCCGCATCATCGTCAACCACGTGGACAAGACAATCTTCAGGCTGATAGGTCATGGCAGGGAAGTGAGAAGGAAAAGCACATGCCCGGGCCATCGGCATTGGGCTGGGCCCAGAGCCGGCCGCCATGGGCTTCAATGATGGTTTTGCAGATGGGTAGCCCAAGGCCCAGGCCATCCGATTTGGTGGTAAAAAAGGGTTCGAACAAGTGAGCCAATTGTGACGGTTCGAGGCCGCAACCCTCGTCAATGACGTGGAGATGAACCCAGTTGTCAACCGCTTCGACAATGACGCGAATGCCTCGCCGATCAGGACTCAGGCTGCGGCTGGCGTCCACGGCATTCTTGAACAGGTTCAGCAGGACTTGCTGGATTTGTGGACCGTCCGCCAGCACCCGGCAACTTGCAGACAAATGGTTGTCAATGTGGATTTCAGGCGGGTGCGCCAGCATGCCGACGGTCAGGTGCCGTGCCTCTTCTGCAATGAGCACCAGATCAACCGGGTCGCGTACGGCCGCGCGTTTTTTGGCGAAATGGCGGATGCGCTGCACGATGCCGCCGGCCCGCTCGGCTTCATTGACGATCTGGGTGCAGGCTTCGCTGATGGCCTCCGGCGTCAGC
The DNA here is from genome assembly GCA_038207945.1 of Burkholderiales bacterium. GTDB lineage: Bacteria > Pseudomonadota > Gammaproteobacteria > Burkholderiales > Burkholderiaceae_C > Rhodoferax. The sequence continues at coordinate 5,586 of JBBQZG010000086.1, read as the reverse complement.
TGGCCGCTGTCCTGGCGGCGCAACACGGTGCGGGCATAGGTGCCGATGGTGGTCAAGGGCTGGTTCAGTTCATGCGCCAGGTTACCCGACAATTCGCCCAGCACTGACAGTCTTGACAGATGCTCCATCTGCTCCTGGCTTTCGCGCATGCGGGTTTCTGCCTGCTCCCTGGCATGGAGTGAATCACGCAATTGCGCGGTCCGCCGCAGGACCAGATGCTCGACCCGGACAGTGTGTACGATCCATGCCACCAGCGCCATCAAGGCACCCAGCAGCCAGGGCCAGAAACGCCGCGCCAGCCCTTCAGGCGTGATTTCATGCAGGTAGGCGTACGGGCCGATGCGCAGTTCACGATACAAGTCGTGTACCGGCTGGTAGTCCGCCGGCACAGTCCACCCCATGTCGTCTGCGGTTTGCGGCATGGAAAGCAGGGCGTGGGCGACCTGTTTGGCCAGCACCGGGTCGGTCTGCCGGGTGACGGCCAGCGGCCAGTTCGGGAAAAGGGGGGTCGATAGCGCGCACGGAAACTGGTTTTCCTGGCGCGGCGATAACACCCGGAAGTCTGTCGGCGTGAGCCGTTTTTCGCGCACCATTTGTTCTGGGACACAGGCGCGCACGATGCCGGCATCCACTTTGCCCTGTTGCACGGCCTCAACGATCTGGTTCATCGGCAAGCCCATGAATCGAAGTTCCTTGAGGTCCGACTCTGGATCGACCCCGTTGTGCAGCATTTCCTGTGCTGCCAGCAGGTAGCCGCCAAAGGCGTCCGGTGCAACGGCAGCAACCCGCTTCCCAACCAGATCGGAGAGTTCTTTCAAATCTGTTCGGTCGCTCCGGACCAGGACCACCGAACCCAACGCTTTGGCGGCTGACACGCCCGAAGACTCCAGCGTGGCGATGCGGCTGAGGCCAAATGCGGCCTCCATGGCGATGTAGTACCCCGGGTTGGTGATCACCAGATCGATGCGCTCCCCAGCGATGGCCTGGCGCAAGGTGGCGGCGCTGTGATTTTCCAGGCGAAAACGGTGTTCTGGCAGCGCCTGGTTCAGGTAGCTGATGAGCGGATTCCAATCGGACGTTGAGGCGAACTCACCCTGGTAGGCAAAGACACCGATCGCCACATCCTTTCCCAAGGCCTGCGATGTACTGAGACAAAAAAGGGAGATCAAGCCGACAAGCCAGCTTTGCCGCAAGGTCTTTTTGTCGCTGACGTTATCCATGGGATCAGTATAGACATCCGTCTGTGTTGATTTTTAACCCGAGGGGGTCTGACCGATGATTGTTCGGGTTAGGCTACTCCGGGGAGTGAAATCATCGCCACATTGCAGGCATCCCGGCGCACTGTCGAACGGCCGTTTACGACCAATGCTGCCAACAAGCGATTCCGCCGGACGCGTCTGCCTGCGTTTTGCGTTCTTTTTCGATCACTTGCGTTTTCACTTGCCACCACACACGTGGCATAGCGCCAAAGTTCCTAAACCCAGTTCTCCACCGCCAGCCCGGGCACTCACTGACACTCGCGCACGTTGTTGGTGACCAGCGTCAACCCCAGGGCCAACGCATTGGCGGCGATTTGCTGGCTTAACGGGCCAATGGAGGTGCCTTGTTCGTCCAGATAGGCCCTGTTCGTGACGGTAAAATCATTCGAATCATGTAAGTCCGCATGATGTGGCGCCTGATCCTGATTGATCCAACAACGCCCAAACCACCCCCCGTTCCCTTCAGTTCCACCCGTTCCGATATGACGCGAACCCTCACGCGTACCCACCTTCACAGTTCAACCCTCATCCGTGTGCTGGCCGACCTGGCCGTGCTTGACACGGCGGAGCCGGGGGCGGCTTTTGCCGAAAAACTGGGGCTGTGGCTGGGGCTGCATGACGCCATTGCCCTGCATGTGGCGCACAACCCTGGCAGCACAGGCTCCGCCGCCAAGGTGTCTGGTGCGGCATTCGGCGCGAAAGCCGGTGCGGCATCCCCCCCGCAGTTGAACCTGGGCGACGAATTCACCCGCATCCGGGCGAGCCTGGTGCAATCAATCACCAGCGGGAGTTCACCTAGCACAGACCGCACACGCATGGCGCTCCCCGCCCTTGACACCACGGCACCGCTGGATGCCGCCACCGCCTTTGAGCCCTTTCGCCGCGACTACCTTGCACGCCAGCGCGACATGGAGACGCGCATTCGCCCTTTGCGGGCCCATGTGCGTGAGACACTTGCCCGAACCTCACCCACTCTCAAGCAGTTGGCGGCTCTGGATGCGGTGTTTGACGACATACTGAGTGAGCGCGAGGGCAAATTGCTCGCCTCGATCCCGTCACTTTTAAAGCGGCGTTTTGAGCAATTGCTCAAGGCCCATTCGCAGCGGCTTGATGACGCCCGGCCAGCAGAACGCTCCAACCTGGTCGGCAAAACAGACGGCTGGCTGGCGCGCTTTGGCCATGAATGGCACACAACGCTGCTGGCAGAACTGGACGTTCGCCTGCAACCGACCTTGGGGCTCATCGAAGCCTTCCACCACGAGACAAAACCACACCCATGAAGAAACATGTGTTCAACGGCGCCTTTTTATTGGGCGCGATGGCGGTCGTCTGGATCGGGGCCAGCTTCGTCAGCACCCATCTGCTGGCCTTGACGATGACGGCGCTCATTGGTGCGGTGTATGTGTTTGGCACGCTTGAATTGCGCCAGTTTCGCCAGGCCAGCGCCGTCCTGTCCGAGGCGCTGGCGGCGATTCCGGCGCAGTTGTCAAACCTGGGCGAGTGGCTTGAGCGCGTGCCCCCTTCCCTGCAAAACGCCGTGCGCCTGCGCATTGAGGGCGAGCGCATTGGCCTGCCCGGCCCGGCGCTGACGCCTTACCTGGTGGGGCTGCTGGTGATGCTGGGCATGCTAGGCACGTTTTTGGGCATGGTGGTGACCCTCAACGGCGCGGCGTTTTCTTTGGAAGGCACGGCTGACCTGCAGGCCATTCGCACGGCGCTGGCCGCACCCATCAAAGGTTTGGGACTGGCATTTGGTACCTCGGTGGCAGGCGTGGCAACGTCGGCCATGCTGGGCCTGATGTCGGCACTCAGCCGACGCGAAAGGCTGCTGGCCGCGCACATACTGGACAGCAAAATTGCCACCAGCTTGCGCGGCTTCTCGCTCACCCACCAGCGCCAGGAAACCTACAAGGCGCTGCAATACCAGGCCCAGGCGCTACCTGAAGTGGTTGACAAACTGCAGGCCATGATGGCGCAGATGGACCGCATGAGCCAGCAGCTCAATGCGCAACTCACCAGCAACCAGGCCAGCTTTCACAGCGAGGTCAAGGGCATTTACAGCGAACTGGCCTCCTCGGTGGACAAATCCCTCAAGGACAGCCTGACCCAAAGCGCCAAAGTGGCCAGCGAAAGCCTCAAACCCATGGTTGAAGTTGCCATAACCGGCATGGCACAAGAGGCGCGACAGTTGCACTCACGTGTGATTGACACCGCACAAACACAGCTTGACGGGCTGGCCGCCAGGCTCAACGCCACCGCGTCCACCGTCACAGACAGCTGGACCACAGCGCTGGCCAGCCACGAGCGCAGCAGCGCCAGCCTGGTCAGCGGTGTGGGCAAAACCTTGATCGCATTTGCCGACACCTTTGAGCAGCGCTCTGGGTTACTGCTGGCCTCGGTCAACCAGGCCTATGCCACGCTGCAGGCCGACCAGGCCTTGCAAGACCAGCAACGGCAAGCCGCGTGGATGGGCTCGCTCGACACCATGGCCAACACGCTGCAGCGTGAATGGCAGCAGGCCGGTGCACAAAACCTGGCCCAGCAACACCACATTTGCAGCACGCTGGCCCAGACCGCGCAAGACATCACCAAACAGGCGCAACTGAGCGCCAGCGCCACATTGGGTGAGCTCACGCGGCTGACCAGCAGTTCGGAAAATCTGGTGAATGCCCGCATCGCATCAGAGGCCGACTGGGTCAAGCAGCACAGCGCCCGCATGGACCAGCTGGCTGGCCTGTGGCGCGCCGAGCTTAGTGCGCTGCGCACCGAAGAAGCGCAGCGTGGCGAGGCGGCAGTGGCCCGGCTGGGTGACTTGCAGGCGGCGCTGGCCAGCCATTTGGTCACCCTGGGTACGGCGCTGGAAGCCCCGATCTCGCGGCTCATCGACACCGCCTCGGAGGCACCCCGCGCGGCGGCTGAAGTCATTGCACAGTTGCGCCAGGAAATGTCGGGCAGCCTGGTGCGCGACAACGCCGTGCTTGAGGAACGCAGCCGCATCATGGCCACGCTGAATTCACTGCTGGAGGCCATCCACCACACCAGCGCCGAGCAGCGCGGGGTGATTGAGGCGCTGGTGACCTCATCCGCCGCCGCGCTCCAGGTGGCCAGCAGCCAGTTTGCCGAGCAGACGGGAGTTGAAACCACCAAGCTCGCCGACATTGCGGCCCATGTCACCAGCAGCGCGGTGGAGGTGTCAAGCCTGGGCGAGACCTTTGGTTTTGCGGTGCAGTCCTTCAGCCAGGTCAATGAGAAGCTGATGGGCCAATTGCAACGCATTGAAACCGCCATGGACAAATCCAGCACACGCAGCGACGAGCAGCTGGCCTATTACGTGGCGCAGGCGCGTGAACTCGTTGACTTGAGCGTGATGTCGCAAAAAGAAATCTTTGAAGAGTTGCGCCAGCTCCCAAGCCGGCAGGCACAGCCTTCGCAAGAGGTGGTCTGATGCAAGACAGTGACGCCGATTTGGCGAACAACGCGCCGGTGTGGGCCGTGTTTGGCGACCTGATGTCGGGGCTGCTCGGGGCTTTTGTGCTGATTCTGGTGGGTGTGCTGGGGCTCCAGCTTGAGCTGCAGACCAGCCTGCAGGCCGAGGTGCAGAAGCGCCAGGTTGAAGAACAGCGCCGCATCAGCCTTGAAAAGGCCCTGGCCATTCCGCTGGCCAGCGGGCGCATCACCCTGAACAACGGGCGCATTGGCATCAGTGGCCGCGTGCTGTTTGCACTGAATTCTGACCAGTTGCAGCCCGAAGGCCGCCAGCTGCTCAACAGCCTGGTGCCGCCGCTGCGGGCTTATCTGGCATCGCGCAGTGAGCTGTTGATGGTGAGTGGCTTCACCGATGACCGCTCAGTGCGTGACAGCAACCGGCAATTTGCCGACAACTGGGAGTTGTCCGCACAGCGGGCCTTGACTGTCACGCGCACCCTGATTGATGAAGGCATGCCGTCGTCAATGGTGTTTGCGGCCGCCTTTGGCGCCGAGCAGCCCTTGGCGTCCAACACCAATGATGCCGGGCGCGCGCAGAACCGGCGCGTTGAAATGGCGCCGGTGCCCAGGACCACCTCGTCAAAAAATGCAGCCCCATGAACAAGCCGGCTGACCGCGACACGCAGCAGCCACAGACCGGCCAGCCCGCAGACATCAGCACGACCCTGGCTGCCTTGCGCCTGGCAGGCGCCGACAAGTTTGACGCGGTGGGCCTGCACTACATCGACACACTGGCTCGCCGCGCCAGCAGCCACCAGGGGCGGGTCAAGCACCTGCTTGACGGCAAGCTGGCAGACGCGCTGGCGGCTTTCAAGGCGCGGCTTGCGCAGGCACAAGGTGA
>JBBQZG010000085.1:0-14369 GCA_038207945.1 Burkholderiales bacterium | reverse complement strand
TGTCGGGCGAGCGTGCCAGTGCCCGATTGCGGACCATTCTGGAGGGTGTGCTGGAAGACCAACTGCTGGACGATCCGGCGCAATTGCACCTGGCCTTGCAGCCGCACGCCGCATCCGATGCGTTGGTGTGGGTGGCAGCGTGTGACCGCGCCTGGCTGAAAGCGGCTTTAAGCGCCTTGGCCCAGGCCGGCCTTGCGGTGGATCGCATCGTGCCCGAATTCACGCCACAGGCACTCGCTGATTGCGTGGTGGTCACGGGCGACGCAGACCACCCACGTGTGGCGGGTTTGCAGCGCAAGCCAGTGGTCGGTGGTGAGCCAATGGGCGCCGAGGTGTCGGGTGGCTTGATGGCGGGTGCCCTGAGCGCGCAGGCACTGGTTTGGCTGGGTGAGTCTGATGCACAAGGTGCCACGCAAGTGCTGCCGCGCGTGGTGGCTGAGCCTGCGGTAGCCGCCCTGGCCGAGGCGTGGTTCAAGCGGCCAGTGAGCCTGCAACAGCGCGCTGAGCGCGTGCTGCAGGCTGCGCAGTCACCCTGGGATTTGGCGCAGTTTGACCTTGCCCATGCCAACCGCGACCGTCGCTGGGCCAGCGTGACGCAAACCCTGAACAGTCTTTTGCATGCACCTCAATGGCGCGCTGCGCGGTTTGCACTGGTGCTGGGTGTGTTGGTGAACCTGATCGGGCTGAACGCCTGGGCCCTGCGCGAGCAGGCCACCTTGAACGCCAAGCGTCAGGCCGTGAACACCGTGTTTCTGGAAACCTTTCCCAAAGTGCCCGTGGTGGTGGACGCCCCGTTGCAGATGGCGCGCGAAGTGGCTGCCTTGCAGCGCGCGAACGGCGCAGCAGCAGGCACGGACCTGGAGAGTATTTTGGCGTCATTTTCGGCTGTAGCCCCCGCTGGATATTCGGTAACAGCGATAGACTTTATAGCAAATGAGTTGCGCTTGAAGGGACCCGACATGGGCGATGCATCGGCAGTTTCTGCCAGGCTCAATGCCACTGGCTTGCGCGCCACCAGGCAGGGTGATCAGTGGCTGGTGTCTGCCGGAGGTCAACCATGAGCGCATTGACAGAGCTGCAAACCCGCTGGCGCAGTGTCTCGCCACGCGAGCAGCGCTTGCTGATGCTGGCTTTGGGCGTCGTTTTGCTTGCCTTGCTATGGTGGGTGACGCTGGCGCCTGCGCTGACGGTAGTTAAAACCGCACCCCAGCAGCATCTGGCGCTGGACGCACAAACCCGGCAGATGCAGCGCTTGCAGGCCCAGGCACTGGCTTTGCGTGCCTTGCCGGTGGTCAGCGCAGAAGAGGCACGCAGCGCGCTGGACGCTTCATTGAAACCAATGGGTAGCAGCGCGCAGATGGTGGTGCAGGTGGAGCGCGCCACGGTCACACTCAAAGGCGTATCGCCGGATGCGCTCGCCCAGTGGCTGGCCGTGGCCCGGCAAAATGCCCGCACGGTGCCTTCGGAGGCGAAACTGACACGCAATGCGGCGGGTGCCTGGGATGGCACCGTGGTTTTCTATCTGTCAACGCAATGAGACCACAAGCACCTTGGCTGACAACGCGGCACGCGCCCTGGGCGTCGGCCGTGGGTGGTGTGGTCACTGGTGTGTTGCTCAGCGTGTTGGTGTTTGCACCGGCGCGTTGGCTGGCAGCCGCCGTGCGTCAGGCCAGCGGGGGGCAGGTGTTGCTGGAAAACGCGCGTGGCTCGCTGTGGACTGGCTCAGCGCAGCTGACACTCACCGGTGGCGCCGGCAGCGTCGATGCGGCCACCTTGCCTTCACGCGTAGGCTGGGCGTTGCGGCCTGCCCCGGAAGGTTTGGTGCTGCGTCTGGAGGCCAGTTGCTGTCTAGCCCAACCCTGGGGTTTTCGGCTGACGCCAGTCTGGGGCGGCCTGCGCCTGAACGTGTCCGACAGCCCGTCCACCTGGCCTGCGCAGCTGCTGGCTGGCCTGGGCACACCGTTCAACACCATTGCGCCGCAGGGTCAACTGGCGCTGACCACCCAGGGGCTCACGCTGGACTGGGCGGCTGGACGAATGCAAATGGCGGGATCCGCGCAGCTGGACGTGCAGGATTTGTCGTCGCGCCTGTCCACCCTTCGCCCCATGGGCAGCTACCGCGTCTCACTCTCAGGCGGTGCAACCCCCGAGCTGCTGCTGACCACTTTGCAAGGCGGTTTGAAGTTGTCAGGGCGTGGTCAGTGGGTGGGCGGCAAGCTCAGGTTTGTCGGCGAGGCGAGCAGCGCGCCCGAGCACCAGACGGCACTGTCGAATTTACTGAACATCATTGGGCGGCGCGATGGTGCGCGGTCCATCATGAAAATTGGGTAACCATTTTGGGAAGGCATATGCAACAAAAATTTTCCATTCCCTTTAAAAGCGCTCTTGTTTCTATAGCAGTATGCGCTCTATTTTCAGGGGCTACAGGTCTATTTTCTTTGGAGGCTGTGGCGCAGTCGAGCACCCCGGTCAAGGCTGGTGAAGCCGTCACCCTGAATTTTCAGGGGGCTGAGATCGAGGCTGTGGCGCGCACCTTTGCCAGCATCACCGGGCGCAATGTGGTGGTTGACCCGCGTGTCAAGGGCACGCTGACCCTGGTCACTGACAAGCCGGTGAGCCGCGCGGCAGCCCTGGGGCTGTTTGTTTCGGCGTTGCGTCTGCAGGGCTACACCCTGGTCGAGTCCGCTGGGCTTTACAAGGTGGTGCCCGAGGCCGAGGCCAAGCTGCAAAGCATTGGCGTGACCATGCAGGAAGGAGACTACGGCAACCTGCCTGCCAGCAACCAGATTGCCACGCAAATCTTCAAGCTCAACCACGAGTCAGCCAACAACCTGGTGCCGGTGCTGCGTCCATTGATCAGCCCCAACAACACCATCAACGCCAACCCTGGCAACAACTCGCTGGTGATCACCGACTACGGCGACAACCTGCGCCGCCTGTCGCGCATCATCACCGCGATGGATGTGGCCAATGCGACCGATGTCGAAGTGATTCCCTTGCAGCACGCCATTGCGTCTGATTTGGCACCCCTGGTGCTCAGGCTGCTGGGTGCCAGCACCGCCGCAGCCCCGGCGGGCGTGGCCGACACCTCATTCAAGACCACGTTGGTGGCCGAGCCACGCTCCAATGCGCTGATTGCGCGGGCCGCCAACGGCGCCCAGATGGCGCTGGTGCGCTCCCTGGTGGCCAAGCTGGACCAGCCTGACGCAGCCAGCGGCAACGGCGAGTCGGGCAATGTCCATGTGGTCTACCTGAAAAACGCCGATGCCACCAAGTTGGCCACCACCTTGCGCGCCGCCTTGAGCGGCACCGCAGCGCCCATCCCCGCACCCACAGGTGCAGCCGGAAGCACGGCGGCACCTGCGGCGGCGACCACCGGCGGCCAGATTCAGGCCGATGCGGCCACCAACTCACTCATCATCACAGCGCCCGAGCCGCAGTACCGCCAGTTGCGCGCCGTCATCGACAAGCTCGATGCCCGGCGTGCCCAGGTGTTTGTGGAGAGCCTGATTGCGGAAGTCAGCGTGGAGCGGGCGGCTGAGTTTGGCATTCAGTGGCAAGGGCCAATTGGCAAGGCCGGTGACGGTGTCATTGGCCTGCTGGGCACCAACTTTGGCACGGCGGGTAAAAACATCATCAACTTGGCCACAGGTGGGGCCACCGGCTCTGTGGCGCCGCCGCGCGGGCTCAATTTTGGCGCGGTACAACAAACCAACGGGGTGTATGTGCTGGGCTTTCTGGCGCGTTTTCTGGAAGATTCGGGCAGTGGCAATGTGCTCTCCACGCCCAATTTACTGACCTTGGACAACGAAGAAGCCAAGATCGTGATTGGCCAGAATGTGCCCTTTGTCACCGGCCAGTTCACCAACACCGGCAGCACCACCGGCACCGTCAACCCGTTTCAGACGATTGAGCGCAAAGACGTTGGCCTGACGCTCAAGGTCAGGCCGCAAATCAGCGAAAACGGCACCGTCAAGATGGCGATTTACCAGGAAGTGTCCAACGTGCTGGCGTCCAGCGTGAACGCCCCCAATGGCCCCACCACCAACAAGCGCACGATTGAATCGAACGTGCTGGTAGAAGACGGCAACATTGTGGTGTTGGGCGGCTTGCTGCAAGACGAGTACTCGGGCAACGCCGAAAAAGTGCCAGGCCTTGGGGATGTGCCGTTGTTTGGCAATTTGTTCAAGAGCGAAGCCCGCAGCCGCAAAAAAACCAACCTCATGGTGTTCTTGCGCCCGGTGGTGGTGCGCGATGTGCGGTCCACCGACAAGCTCTCGATGGACCGCTACGACCTGATGCGAAGCGGCATGCAAGACGCGCAGCCGGTGCCCAGCAGCCTGGTGCCCATCAACGATGCACCGGTGCTGGCTGCGACCCCGGTCAAGCAGGTGGACCCTCTGACTGCCAAGCCTCTGGGTCAATAGCCCGCACCACGGAACCGGCCCATGCGCTACCCCTTGCCCTACGCCTTTGCCCGCACGCACCAGTTGTTGCTTGAGGAAGACGCGAACACGCGCACGCTGTGGGTGCATCCGGCCTCCAACGCCGCCGCGGTGAGCGAGGTGTGTCGCAAATACCCGGCGTCGCGCCTGCAAACCCAAGCCAGCAGTGTGCTGGTGCAGCGCATCAGCGCCGCGTATGCACAAGGTGAGTCCAGTGCCGCCGCCGTGGTCAGCGAGGTGGAGAGTGACGCCGACCTGTCTCGCATGATGCAAGACCTGCCAGCCATTGAAGACCTGCTGGAAACCTCGGACGATGCGCCCATCATCCGCATGCTCAACGCCCTGTTGACGCAGGCCGCGCGCGATGGCGCCAGCGACATCCACATTGAACCCTATGAGCGCCACTCAAGCGTGCGTTTTCGGGTGGACGGCACGCTGCGCGAGGTGGTGCAACCCAATCGCGCGCTGCACGCCGCACTGATCTCGCGCCTGAAAATCATGGCCGAACTCGACATTGCCGAGCGCCGCCTGCCGCAGGACGGCCGCATCAGCCTGCGCATTGGCACGCGCGCGGTGGATGTACGCGTCAGTACCATCCCCAGTGCCCACGGCGAGCGCGCTGTGCTGCGTTTGCTGGATAAATCCGAGGGCAAGTTGAGTCTGGAAGCCTTGGGTATGCAAGGTGAGGTGTTGCGCCGCTTTGAGGCCCTGGTGACCCAGCCGCACGGGATTGTGCTGGTGACCGGCCCCACCGGTTCCGGCAAAACCACCACGCTTTACGCTGCGCTGCAACGCCTGGACGCCTCGCGCAACAACATCATGACGGTGGAAGACCCGATTGAGTATGAACTGGCCGGTGTGGGTCAGACCCAGGTCAATCCGAAAATTGACTTGACCTTTGCCAAGGCCCTGCGCGCCATCCTGCGGCAAGACCCCGACATCATCATGATTGGCGAAATCCGCGATTTCGAGACTGCGCAAATCGCCATCCAGGCCTCGCTCACCGGCCACCTGGTGCTGGCCACGCTGCACACCAACGATGCGTCCAGCGCGGTGACGCGTCTGACCGACATGGGCGTCGAGCCGTTCTTGCTCAGCTCGTCACTTCTTGGTGTGTTGGCCCAGCGCCTGGTACGCAAGCTGTGCCCGCACTGCAAGTCAGTCGTAGACTCCGCCGTCTTTGCGAGCGAAGCGCGGCAAGCCATGCCTTCTGTCGAATACCACCCTGTTGGCTGCGAACAATGCGGCCACACCGGTTACAGCGGGCGCAGCGGTGTCTTCGAGTTGCTGGTCACCGACGATGCCATTCGCGCCCAGATCCACAGCCGCGCCAGCGAGGCCGACATTCGCACCGCCGCCCGGGCTGCCGGCATGGTGCTGATGCGCGAGGATGGTGAGCGTCTGGTGCAACAAGGCGTGACCTCGCGCGCCGAGTTGCTGCGTGTGACCCGCGATTGAGCGTCATCCAGACGACCCCTCATGCCGGTTTATTCCTTTGAAGCCATCAGCAGCACCGGTGACACCCGCAAGGGTGTGATCGACGCCGACTCCGCCAAAGCGGCGCGCGCCCAATTGCGCGGGCAGGCCTTGGTGCCGCTCAGGGTGGAGCCCGTGAACGCGTCATCCGACGCCGCCTACAGGGCCAATGCTGATGGCGGTGGCCGGTTGCGGCGGCGTGTCTTCAGCGCCACCGCGTTGACCATCTGGACGCGTCAGCTCGCTGGCTTGGTGTCCTCCGGGTTACCGCTGGAGCGTGCACTCACCTCGCTGTCTGATGAAGCTGAAAAAGCCCCGGAGCGTGAGCTGGTGGCCATGCTGCGTGCCGAGGTGAATGGTGGTGCGCCGTTTGCCAAGGCGCTTGCGCAACATCCGCGCGAGTTCTCCCCTATTTTTGTTGCGGTGATCGGTGCCGGTGAACAAAGCGGCAACCTGGGTCTGGTGCTGGAGCGACTCGCCGATGATCTGGAAGAGCAGCAGGCGCTCAAATCCAAGCTGATTGGCGCGGCGCTCTACCCGGCCATTGTGTCGCTGGTGGCCATCGTCATCGTGCTGTTTCTGGTGACTTACGTGGTGCCGCAAGTGGCCCATGTGTTTGCCGGAAGCAAACGTGCGTTGCCGCTGCTCACAGTCATCATGATCGCCGTCAGCGACTTTCTCAGAAGTTACGGCTGGCTGTTGCTGATTGCTATTGTTTTAGGAGTGATCGGTGCCCGCATGGCCTTGGCTAACGAGCAATTTCATGAAAAATTTGATGCCGCCTGGCTGAACTTGCCGATCATCGGCAAGATGTCGCGCAGCTACAACTCGGCGCGTTTTGCCAGCACGCTGGCGATGCTCGCCGCCGCTGGTGTGCCGATTTTGAAGGCCTTGCAGGCTGCGTCTGAAACCCTGTCCAACCGCGCCATGCGCACCGATGCGCAAGACGCGCTGGTGCTGGTGCGTGAGGGCGCGCCGCTGGCCTCTGCCCTGGCGCAAAAGAAGCGTTTTCCAGGTCTGTTGCCCATGTTTGCCCGCTTGGGTGAGCAAACCGGCCAGTTGCCGGTGATGCTGCAGCGTGCTGCCAAACAACTCAGCACCGAGGTGCAACGCCGCGCCATGCAGTTCGCCACCATTTTGGAGCCCTTGCTGATTGTGGCGATGGGCCTGGTGGTGATGCTGATCGTGCTGGCGGTGCTGCTGCCGATCATTCAGCTCAACCAACTGGTGAAGTAAATCAGTATCATGCGTCGGAAGTAAGAACCAAAACGTCTTGAGGAACCCCATGTCTGGCCGATTACTTCTTGCGCTGCTTGTGGTGTTCTGCCATTTTGGCCTGGCCCGTGCCGCAACCCCTGACTGTTCGCGTACCTACACTTTGGCGCTTCACGACCACGGCCTGCTTTACTCGGCTGACACCGATACCGGGATTGACAAGGATGTGGCCGACGAACTCATTCGCCGCAGTGGGTGCAAGGTGACAATGAGCCTGATGCCAAGGGCACGCATCTGGCAGCTCATCGAGTCGGGTGCGCTGGATTTCAGTCTGTCGGGCATCACCAACGCCGAGCGCGACAAGTTTGCCGGTTTTGCCTGGTACTTCAGCAACAAATACTACCTGCTGGTGCGCAACGATGCTGGCGTACGCAACCTGTCTGGATTCGAACAGAACAGCGCACTGCAGCTCGGTGTGATCCGCAGCTTCAGGTACAGTGAATCGGCCAACCACTTGGTCGATTCACTGCAAAACGCCAACCGCGTCAGCCAGTCCGGCGGGCTCGCGCCGTTGTACCAGACGTTGGTGCTGGGTCGGATTCAGGGCATGATCATCGAGCCCTTTGACTTCCCCGTGCTGGAAGAAAAGAACATTCGTGCGCTGACCACCATTCTTGAATTCAACGATGCGCCCGTGCTCCATGGGCTGATCATGTCAAAGAAATCGCTTCCCGCGGCGCAACAAGCGCATTGGCGCGCCATCGTCAATGGCATGCGTGCGGACGGCACCATGCGCCGCATCTTTGAAAAATATTTCAAACCCGAGTTGGCGGCTTCCCTGGTGAATTTCTGATTCACGACCGGACATGACCCACGCCCCCATCAACAACGCTGCAGCGCGCGTTCTCCTGATGCTGCTGCCGTGGCTTATTCTGACGCTGACGCTCGGTGTCACTTGGTTCACTTGGGACCACGAGCGCCAGAACACCCGCCAGCAGCTGCGCTCGCAGTTTGATTTTGCGTTGCGTGACATGGTCAGTCGCGTTGACCAACGCGTCATGGGTTACGAGCAAATGCTGCGTGGCGTGCAGTCGCTGTTTGCCACAACCCCCCTGAAGAATCGTGCGGCATTGCACGACTATGTGGACACCCTGCAGCTTGACGCCAATTTTTCCGGCATTCAGGCCATCGGTGTGGTGGCGTGGGTGTCGAAGCAGGACAAGCCCGCGCATCTGGCCACCATGCGCCGTGCGGGTTTTCCGGATTACGCCATTGACCCTGACGGACCACGTGATGTGTATGCCCCGATCGTGCAGCGGGAGCCCTATGTCGGTCGAAATCGTGCCCCTCCGGGCAGCGACGTCTGGCTTGACCCCATGCGGCGGCTTGCGCTCGAGCGGGCCCGCGATTCCGGCATGCCCGCCATTTCTGGCAAGGTTCAATTGAAGGCGGATACCCGTTCCGGGGCACCGCCCGGTTTCATCATGTATCTGCCGATCTATGCCCCGGGTCTGCCGCACGACACGGTTGATCAACGACGTACCCAGCTGATCGGATGGGTATATGCGGCGTTTCACATGAATGACTTTATGGCCAGTTTGTACGGCAGACAGTCGCCCGGCCTCACACTTGCCATGTATGACGGCACGGATGCCAAAGCCGCATCCCTGCTGTACCGAACCGGTGACAGCGCAGCCGTCGATGAAGCCCAGAGACCGGCCGCGGTCAGTGCCAACGAATACATGGTGGTGGCAGGCCATCACTGGACCCTGTCCTTGCGCACGCAGGAGGCTTTTGAGCTTCGTTATGGGCGCGGCACCGAGACCGTGACGGCTGTGGCCGGCGTGGGCCTGAGCCTGCTGCTGGCGTTGCTGGCCTGGCTGATGGTCAACGGACGAAACCGGGCGTTGCGCCTGGCGGCCGCGATGACAGAAGAATTGCGACAGATGGCGCAGCACGACCCGTTAACGGGCCTGCCCAATCGTGCCCTGTTCAGTGACCGCCTGAATCAGGAGTTGGCTCGCGCCAAACGCCAAAACGGGCGATTTGCCATGGTGTTTCTTGACCTTGACCATTTCAAACCCATCAACGACAACTATGGTCATGACGTGGGCGACCAGGTGTTGCGATGGGTTGCCAGACAGCTTCAGAATTGTGTTCGGGCCGCAGACACTGTAGGGCGTCTTGGCGGTGACGAATTTGTCGTGTTGTTGGCCCAACGCAGCGAGTCGGAGGCCATCCTGGCTTTGACCGAAAAATTTCACCAAGCCCTGCGACAGCCGTTTGTTGTTGAGGGGCATGAACTGACCATTTCATGCTGCATCGGGGTGGCCATTTATCCAGACGACGGTACCGATGCCCTCACGCTGACCAAGGGTGCGGACAATGCCATGTACCGCGCAAAAGCGGCCGGGCGTGATTGCACCCGGTTGTGCAACCCAACCTGAGCGGCAAGCGGCTACCAGTCCACCAGACTCACGCCCACACTCAGCACCGTACGCCGGCGGTTGTAGTCAATCAGCGAGTCGCCATAACCCGAGAACAGTTGCGTGTGCAGCCGCAGCCCGCTGTTGCTGCCGACAAAACCACTGCTGCCGAGTTTTTTAAGCCATTCCACCCGCGTTGAGCCGTTGGTGTTGGCGCGCAGCGAGTGGCGCAGGGTGAGGCTCAGGGCGTTGTCGGGGTTGACGTTCCAGTAGCCGATAAGCTCAGCGCGGCCAATCAGGTCAGATATGTCGGGGTTGTCATCCGTGCCGTCACCGTCAGGCGTGCGGTACCACAGCTTGCCGTGGACATGGAAGGTGTTTCCTTTTTCCATGCCGGCCAGCAACATCGTTCGGTTCCAGCTTCTGGACAAGGGCAGCGGCTGCCCGTTGGACTGGTGGTTGCTGCTGACGCCGCTGTAGCGCAGGCGCCAGCCCAGTGGCAGCGCCACATCGGTCGGGTAGATGTAGATCAGCTCGGGCTCGTGGTCGGTGGTGCGAAACGGGCGCGACAGATCACCGCTGAACAGTTGCCAGTTGGATTGCTGCGAGTAACCAAACCACAGCGAGTCGCGCCTGAGCGGCTGCGCTTGCGTCAGCAACCCCTGGGCAATTTTGGTGCGCACTGACAAACCGATGCGCATTTCAGTGGTTTTGAACGGCTGGGATGAGGTTGCGTTGTTCAGCGGCGAAGGCGAGGTGGGCTGTTCGTTGACGCTGTCAGAGCCAATCAAGCTCAGGCTGATGGGGTGGTAGCCCCGAATGCCAAAGGTGCCGCAGTCGCTGCCGGCCTCCAGCTCCCAAAAACGTGAGAGTTCGGAAAACACGGGGTTTTTGCAGTTGTGCGCTTCTGGCGCGGTCATGGTGATGACAACGGGCGCAACGGTTTTCACTGACGCGGGAGCCGGTGCAGGCACTGGCGGCTGGTGTGTGTCTGCGGCCAGGTTGTTGCTGGATGCTGCCTCCGTGCGGGGGCCTCTCAAAGCACTTTGTTGCGCAGCCCAGGCATCAAAGCATTGCAATCTGGCAGCACTGTCAGCGCTGAGGTTGCTGCATTGCTGCCAGGCTGGGGCACTCTCGCTGATTGAGTTTTTTATGGTATTTTGGGCTGTAGCCCTTGTAGATAAAGCGCAACAAGCTACTAATAATATAGCAAATACAGATTTCATGAAAGGCGATGCGGCGGGTTGTCCGGCGCTTGGGTGAGGGTTTGCGTGCGCATGTTGGCTGGCTGCGCCAGTTTACTCAAAACTTCATCCTGCATAAATGGGGGGTCGCGGTGCTTGCCCGGCGGATATGCTTTAGCGCACTAGCGTACCAGCGCCCGCGCTGCTGCCCCTTCCAGCGCCTTTTGGGCAAACTCGGCGCGCAGCGCCTTGAGCTTTTCGCGCGGGTCTTCGCGGGTGGTGGTCTGGTCCAGCCCCATTTCTGCAATGAAGCGGCTGGGCTGGGCGGAGATCATCTCGCGGCCTTTTTTGCGCTTGCGCGTCCAACTCACGGCCAGGCTGCGTTGGGCGCGGGTGATGCCCACATACATCAGGCGGCGCTCTTCCTGTAGGTGGGTGGTGAGTGTGTCGCTGGCCGCTTCCTGGGCTGCTGCGCGTTGCGCGGCAGATTCCTTGCCGGAAGCTGCATCGTCGGGGTTGTCACGCAGTTTGAAGGGCAGCATGCCCTCGGTGACGCCCACCAGCATCACATGCGGCCATTCCAGCCCCTTGGCGGCGTGCAGTGTCGACAGTGTCACCACGTTCCGATCGGTTTCGCGCTCGCTGATGGTCGAGAGCAAGGACACAGTTTGTGCCACTTCCAGCAGCGACTTGACCTCGCCTACGGCATTCACCCCAGAGGCATCTTCCACCTGGCCGCCACAGCGCCCACTCATCCAGTCGACAAAATCCAGCACATTGCCCCAACGGGCGGCAGCGACTTTGTCGCTGTCTTCGCCATCTGCCAGGTATTGCTCAAAGCCGATGGCTTTCAGCCAGTCGAGCAAAAAGGTTTTGGCAGCCTCGGCACCCAAGGTGTGGCGGGCGCGGAACTCCAGGTCGTTCACCTCGCGGCCAAACTCGTGCAGGCTGCCCAGCGCCTTGCCTGAGATCACAGAGCCCAGGCTGCTGGAGAACAGCGCCTCGAACATGCTGACCCTGTATTTGCCGGCAAAGTCGCCCAAATGCCCCAGCGTCTGGTGGCCAATGCCGCGTTTGGGCGTGGTCACGGCGCGCAAAAACGCCGGGTCGTCGTTGTTGTTGATCCACAGGCGAAACCAGGCACACAGGTCCTTGATCTCGGCACGGTCAAAAAAACTGGTGCCGCCCGACACCTTGTACGGAATCGCCGCCTTGCGCAGTGCTTTCTCGAAGGTTTTGGCCTGGTGGTTGGCGCGGTACAGCACGGCAAAGTCCCTGAATTCCTTGAACTGCGGCCCGGGCTGGTTCAGGCCGCTGGCGCGCAGGCTCTGGATGCGGGCGATGGTGCGCTCGGCTTCATGTTCTTCGCTGTCGGCGTCCACCACGCGCACTGGCTCGCCTTCGCCCAAATCGCTCCACAGGTTTTTGGGGTAGAGCTTAGGGTTGGGGCCAATCACGTTGTTGGCAGCGCGAAGTATGGCGCCGGTGGAGCGGTAGTTTTGCTCCAGCTTGATGACTCTCAAAGTGGGGAACTCTATGGGGAGTTTTTTCAGGTTGTCCAGCGTGGCGCCGCGCCAGCCGTAAATGGATTGGTCGTCGTCGCCCACGGCGGTGAATCGCGCTTCGGACGGGTCTTTGCCGCCCACCAGAAGTTTCAGCAAGTCGTATTGCGTGGCGTTGGTGTCCTGGTACTCATCCACCAGAATATGGCCCACCAGCCCTTGCCACTTCTGCCTGACGTGCTCGTGATTTTGTAGCAGTTTGAGGGGCAGGCTGATCAGGTCATCAAAGTCCACACTCTGGTAGGCGGTCAGGCGTTCCTCGTAATGCGCCATCACGCGGGCGATGATGCGCTCAGAGTCGTTGCTGGCCGCCGCAAAGGCCGCTGCCGAGTTCAGCCCCTGGTTTTTCCACAGGCTGATGGTCCATTGCCAACTGCGTGCGGTGGCGGCATCGACACTGCCGCCGGCGTCTTTCAGAATGCTGGTGACATCGTCGCTGTCGAGAATCGAAAAATTGGCTTTCAAGCCCAGCGCGGCGCCGTCTTCACGCAGCAGGCGCACGCCCAGCGCGTGAAAGGTGCAAATCACCGCATCCCTGGCGGCCTTGCCAATCAGGCCACGGGCGCGCTCGCGCATCTCGGTGGCGGCCTTGTTGGTAAAGGTGATGGCAAAAATGTGTTTGGCCTTGACCCCGGCCTGTATCAGGCGGCCAATTTTGTGCGTGATGACACGCGTTTTGCCCGAGCCAGCGCCAGCCAGCACCAGGCACGGGCCGTGCATGTAGTTCACAGCTTCTTGCTGGGCCAGGTTCAGGCCGGTGTTGGGGGCGGGGGAGGACATGACAGGACAACTTTCGCGAAGGGGCGAATCATACCCAGCCTGAGCCTGGCAGCGGGGTCGAGGCCCGGGGAATCACCCCGCCTGAAACCCAAAGCTGCTGTCGTTGCTGCCGTGGCAGGACCGGTTGGGCTGGCGCGAATACTGTCATTCATAAGGTCGCAGTTTAGAAATGACAGTGATGATTCCTGCGCTTCCGGCAGTTCATTGCCTTGCTCAGCCAGCTTTCCGGGAGCATTCTCAACAATGCCGATGTCGCCAGAATCTTGGGCATCAGCGAACCTACCTTTCGCGATTGGTTGGGCATTGCCTACGGCACTTTCTTAGTAGGCAGACATCGCAGTGGTGGGTGAATCAGCCGGGCGATGCGCTTTGCTACGTGTCCCCCGCCCGCTGCGCGGTCTCATCCTTGACCTCCGAAAAGCGCATCACCCGACTGATTTTGCGAACGTTTAGGTACGCAGGCAGGGGGAAAGTCAAAAGTTGCCAAAGTTGGATGTGGCGCAAATGGCCCAGTCGCCGGGCCGGGTTTAATACGCAAAGCTGGGTTTGATGTCAGACCTTGACTTCTTCAAGGACGCCACATCAGTTTGAATCGCACCCCGCGGGTGTACGCTTGCTCGCCAAGTCGGGCAACTCTGCCAAAATGCACCCAGTTTTTCAGGCAAGGCCCCCATGAACGCACTCAACATCACCGACTACACCCACACCCTGGGTTTTCAGGCAAAACAGGCCTCAGCCCTTATGGCTAAAGCGCCAGCAGCTATAAAAAACGTAGCTCTCAAAAAGCTGGCCGAGTTGCTGCGTGCCAATGTGGACGCGTTGCAAATTGACAACGCCAAAGACATTGAGCGTGCTGTGGCAGCCGGCCTGGCCGCGCCGATGGTGGACCGGCTCAAGCTGACGCCCCAAGTGCTTGAAACCTGCGCCCAGGGCTGCGAGCAGTTGGCCGCCATGGCTGACATCATTGGTGAAATCACGGCGCTGCGGCAACAGCCCAGCGGCATTCGCGTGGGGCAGATGCGGGTGCCGATTGGCGTCTTTGGCATGATCTTTGAGAGTCGCCCCAACGTCACCATTGAAGCTGCGTCCCTGAGCATCAAAAGCGGCAACGCCTGCATTTTGCGTGGCGGCTCGGAGGCGATTGACTCCAACAAGGCCTTGGCCAGATTGGTGCAGCAGGCGCTGTGCGAGAGCGGTTTGCCCGAACACGCCGTGCAACTGGTGCAAACCACCGACCGCGAGGTGGTCGGCCAGCTCATCACGATGCCGCAGTTTGTCGAT
>JBBQZG010000084.1:0-14381 GCA_038207945.1 Burkholderiales bacterium | reverse complement strand
CACGGCGCTGGATGAAGTGGTGCAGATGATGGGCGGTCTGGCCTACATGACGGGTCGCCCCGGCGATCCGTTGCGCGCCGGCACCAGCGTGAACGACATCATGGGCGGCATGTTTGGTGCGATTGGCACCTTGGGTGCGTTGATTCAGCGTGGCATCACGGGCAAAGGGCAAGAAGTCCAAAGTGCCTTGTTCGAGAACAACGTGTTTCTGGTCGGCCTGCACTTGCTGCAGTACGCCATGACCGGTCTGCCCGCGGCACCGATGCCGGCACGCATCTCACCCTGGGCGGTGTATGACGTGTTCACGGTGAAAGACGGAGAACAGATCTTTATCTCGGCCGTGAGCGATGCGCAGTGGCGCACGTTTTGCGACGTGTTTGGCTGGGCTGACCTGAAGGCAGATACACGCTACCAGTCAAACAATGACCGTGTGCGTGAGCGTCCCCAGCTGATGCCGATCCTGCGCGAGCGTCTGACGCGCTACAGTGCCGCCGAATTGAGCGCCTTGATGGAAGCGCACAAGCTGCCCTACGCGCCAATCCGCAAGCCAGAGGAACTGTTTGACGACGAGCACCTGCTGGCCACCGGTGGCCTGTCCGACATGACGCTGCCCGACGGTGCCCATGCCGGTGAAACCACCAAAGCGACACTGTTCCCGTTCACCATGGGTGGCCAGCGCCTGGGTGTGCGTCTGAGTCCGCCGGTGCTGGGGGCGCACACCGATGCGCTGCTGGACGCGTTGGGGTATGAGGCGGGCCAAGTGCAGGCTTTGCGCCTTGCCGGTGCGGTGGGATGAGCAAGCTCAAACAACTTGAAACCTTCGTTGCCGTGGCCGCCCGTGGCGGTTTGACCGCTGCCGCCAAGGCGGAGGGTGTCGCCCCGGCCATCATCGGTCGCCGGCTCGACGCGCTGGAAGAGCGCCTGGGTGTGAAGCTGTTGGTGCGCACCACTCGGCGCGTGTCCCTCACCCATGAAGGCACTGCATTTCTGGACGACTGTCAGCGATTGCTCTCGGACCTGGCCAATGCCGAGGCCAGTGTGTCTGCGGGAGGCATCAAAGCCAGCGGGCATTTGAGTCTGACGGCGCCCGCCGGTTTTGGCCGCCGCCATGTGGCCCCACTGGTGCCGCGCTTTCGTGAGCTGCACCCCGATGTCACGATCTCGCTGAACCTGAGTGACCGGGTGGTGGATCTGGCTGCGGACGGATTTGACTGCGCCGTGCGGGTGGGTGACATGCCCGACTCTTCGCTGGTGAGCGTGCGCCTGGCAGACAACCGCCGCTTGTGCGTGGCGGCGCCCACCTACCTCAAGCAGCACGGCACGCCGCAGCATCCCAATGACCTGGCGCGTTTTGCCTGCTTGACCTTGTCCAGCGATGCCTCGCAAACCCGCGGTTGGGCGTTTTCCGTACCCAACGGTGAGGCAGTGAATGTGATCCACCTCAAACCGGGGGGGCCATTGAGTTGCTCGGACGGCGAGGTGCTGTTTGACTGGTGTCGGAGTGGCTACGGTATTGCCTGGCGCAGCACCTGGGAGGTGCAGGCTGAAATTGCATCCGGCGCGCTTGTGCCCGTGCTGGAAGATTTTGCGGCACCGCCAAACGGCATCCACGCCGTGTTTCCGCAGCGCAAACATTTGCCGTTGCGGGTGCGGTTGTGGGTGGATTACCTCAAACAGCAATTCGGACGGCCAGCGTTCTGGAGCTCACATGGCTGAGAACCGTTTGTCATGCGAAAAAGGCGTGATCGTCTGTGCCGATGATTTTGCGGTGAGCCACAGCGCTTCGCTGGGCATTGCCAAGCTGGCGCATTTGAAACGCATCAGCGCCACCAGTGCCATGGTGTTGTCACCGCGCTGGCCGCAGGATGCGGCGCTGTTGAAAGACCTGCGGGGTTGCATTGATGTGGGCCTGCACCTGGACTGGACCAGCGATTTCGCCCTTGCCGCGGGCCATGGCATGCCGCTGGGCCGCGCCATGCGTCGTGCCTTGCTGGGCGGCTTTGACCCAGCGCAGGCGCGCGTCGTGATCGAACGCCAACTCGATCTGTTCGAGGCCCAATGGCAAGCCCCGCCTGACTATGTAGACGGGCATCAACACGTACAGCAGTTCGCCGGTGTTCGCGAGGCACTGGTGGCGGCTCTGTTGCGTCGCTATGGCTCGCAGCCTGTCAAACCCTACCTGCGAATCAGCCGCGCCCCCACAGGCATGGCTGACCTGAAAAGCCGGGTGATTGCCTGGATGGGTGCCAACGCTCTTGAATCAATAGCTGGTAGCTCAGGTTTTATAAGGGCTAGAGGCCTATTTGGCATATATGGCTTTGACGGCGGCCCAGAGCGTTACGCGGACCTGATGACGCGTTGGTTGGCACGCGCACCCGCCGGTGCCATTCTGATGTGTCACCCGGCCCAAGCCGCTGAGCCGGGCGATGAGATTGGTGTTGCCCGTGCCCAGGAATTTGCGTATCTGGCGAGCAGCGAGTTTGCGCGGGCGTTGCAGCAGGCGCATGTGGCAGTGGTGCGGGGGTGCGACGCTTTCGCACAAGTCACGCCGTAAAAAGCGACGCGCAAAAAGACGCCTCCAGTGCGGCCTGTGGGTTCAGTCAGCGGCGAAACGCCCAGAAGCGGCTCAGCACAAAGGTTTGTCCGGCGGCAAACAGAAGCGCTAAAAACAACGCCAGCAGGCTGGGTAAGTCCAGGCCGCGCAGCAGCAGCACAAACACCAGCTCGTTACTGGCAAACCCGGCCAGGGCGGTCACCACAAAGCGTTTAAAACTGGTGGCCATACTGGTGCCGGCATCTTTGAAGCTCAGTAGCCGATGCCCGGCAAAGCTGACCACAAAGGCCACACAGAAACCAAGCGCGTTGGCTATTTCGGGCCACATGTGGGCCTGGGCCAATGCAAACACCACCATGTGGGTCGCTGCGGCGGCGCCGCCTACGGCCAAAAACCAGAGGGTTGAGGCGCTCACGCGTGACGGTCGTGGGCCACTTGCAGCGGCAGACCCTGGCCCAGGCGCTGACTCACCAGGTAGTTGGGTCGCTGTTTCACTTCTTCGTAGATGCGCCCCACGTATTCCGCCAGGATGCCAATCGACAGCAACTGGATGCCGCTGAAAAACATCATGCCCACCACAATGGTGGCGTAGCCAGGCACAGCAATGCCAGAGATGAAATATTCACCCATGACCCACACGCCATAGCCCAGCGCCACCATGGAGAGCAAGAAGCCGGTCACGGTCAAGGCCCGCAGTGGCGCAATTGAAAACGCCAGGATGCCAGTGAACGCCAGTGCCAGCGAGCCTCGCAGCCCAAAGTTACTTTTGCCGCCGGTTCTTGGCAGCGGATCGTAGTCGATGGCCGTGCTGTTAAACCCCACCCAGGCGTACAAGCCTTTCATAAAGCGGTTGCGCTCGGAAAGGCTCTTCAATGCGTCCACCACCTTGCGGTCCATCAGGCGGAAGTCGCCCGCATTGGCCGGAATCTTCACCCGGTTTCCTAAATTCACCAGTTTGTAGAACCAGCCCGTGAGTTTGATTTGCAGGCCAGACTGGTCTGCCCGGGTGCGGCGGATCGCATACACCACGTCAGAGCCCTCACGCCATTTCGCCAGCATGTCACGCACCAGGGACACCGGGTGCTGGCCGTCGCCGTCCATCAAGACCACCACGTCGCCCTGGGCGGCCTCAATGCCCGCCGTCAGAGCCGCTTCTTTGCCAAAGTTGCGCGACAGCTTCAGGTAAATCACTTGGGGGTAGGTGGCGCAAAGCAGTTGCATCACGTCTGCGGTGTCATCTTGGCTACCGTCATCGACGATGATCAATTCAAGCTGCGTGCTCAAGCGCTGCAGCGTTGCCAAAATCTCGGGCACCAAAGCGCCCAGGCTCTGCGCCTCGTTATAGGCGGGGATGACGCAGGAAAGGGTAGGGGACAGGGTTTGGCGGGTCAGCATGGGCTGCATCATGCCAAAAGAAACCCCGCCCAGATGAATTGGCGGGGTTTTTTGCGATTTTTTTACGGCGAGGCCTTAGCCTTTGTTGCTCAGACACGCTTTCATGAAGGTCTTGCGGTCAGCGCCCTTGAGTTTTTTGTCGCCTGCGTCCTTGTTGCAGGCTTTCATTTTTTCTTGCTGGGCAATTTTGGTTGCAGGTGCGGCGGGCACCGCGGGTGTAACCGCATCAGCGGCGTAGGCAGCGCCAAAGGACAAAGACAGGCTCAAGCCAAGAAGGGTCAACAGTTTTTTCATCAGGTTTCCTTGGAAAAGTCAGTCAATTAATGTTCAAACAAAATCCCCGGAAGGATTCCAGCACACAACGCCGTCCCTTGACGTCCCGTTGACAGGGTGTTGGCGCGGTTTAGCGAATTTTTTCGATGGCAAATTTCTTTTCATTGACTTGCGGCGTGATCAGGGCATAGCCCTGGTTTTGCCAGTGCATCAACTCAGTGATGGCCGATGGCGCCACTTCGACGAAATCGTGCATGTCAGCCGCGGTGTACTGGTAGTCCTGCATGGCCAGGCCGCACACCTTGAACTTCACCCCCATGTCGGCGTAATAACGCATGCGTTGTACCAACTCGGCGTAGCGCGCCTCGTTTTTTCTGGCCAGCGTCACAATTTCTGTGCCGTGCAGCAGTACGATGATGCGCATGTCCTCGGCAAACATGCTGTAAGGCGCTTCCGTCAGGGGGTTCACCAGACTGCGCACCCAATACAGCGCTGACCCCAGCTTGGCCGGATCATCCAGAAACACATCCACCAGCGCCTTGGGGTTTTGGTAAGGCGTTTGAACAAACTTGGCCTGCGCCATGGCGGGGGCATGGGCCAAGCCCATCAGCAAGATCACAATGGCGCAAAGGCTGCGAACTGACGCAAGGGTGATGGGTTGTTGCACGGTGTTCTCCTCATGATTGAAGGGCGGTGGGCCGGCCTGTCAAACCGGCTGGTCGGCCAGTCCAGTTTAGTGCCCGCCTGAGGGCTGCAGTTCAGTGAAAACCCGGCCCGGTAAAATCGGGCGATGCTGATTGTCAAAACCGAACTCCTTGAAGCCCTGCGCACCGCGCTGGAAGATTTACTGCCCAGCGCCGGTGCCAAGGCGGCGTTTGAGTCGCCCAAAGTGGCGGCACATGGCGACCTGGCCACCACCGCAGCCATGCAGCTGGCCAAGCCGCTCAAGCTCAACCCGCGCCAGCTGGCCGAAAAACTGTGTGCCACCCTGCGAGCCACCGCGCCCTATCAAAACTGGGTGGCTGCGCTGGACATTGCCGGACCGGGCTTCATCAACATCAAACTTAAAGCCACTGCCAAGCAGCAAGTGGTGCGCGAGGTGCTGGCGCAAACCAGCGCGTATGGCAGCCAGGCGGCCAACGGCAAGCGCATGCTGGTTGAGTTTGTTTCGGCCAACCCCACCGGGCCGCTGCACGTGGGGCACGGTCGTCAGGCGGCTTTGGGTGATGCCATTTGTAACCTGTTTGCCACGCAAGGCTGGCAGGTCTACCGCGAGTTTTATTACAACGATGCCGGTGTGCAGATTGCCACACTGGCCACCAGTACCCAACTGCGCGCGCAAGGTTTCAAGCCGGGAGACACGTGTTGGCCCACCGACCCCGACAACCCAGTCGCCAAAAACTTTTACAACGGCGAATACATTGCCGAGATTTCAGCTGATTTTTTGGCTAAACAAACGGTCAAGTCGGACGACCGCGAGTTCACCGCCTCCGGTGATGTCGCTGACCTGGATGGCATTCGCCAATTTGCCGTAGCCTATTTGCGCCATGAGCAAGACCTGGACTTGACGGCGTTTGCCGTCAAGTTTGACAACTACTATCTTGAGAGCAGTCTGTACACCAGTGGCAAGGTTGATGCCGCAGTGAAACGGTTGCAGGAGGCTGGCAAAACCTACGAGCAGGATGGTGCACTGTGGCTCAAATCCACCGATTACGGTGACGACAAAGACCGCGTGATGCGCAAGCAGGACGGCACTTACACCTACTTCGTGCCCGATGTGGCCTACCACATCACCAAATGGGAGCGCGGCTTCCAGAAAGTCATCAACATCCAAGGCACTGACCACCACGGCACCATCGCCCGAGTCCGTGCCGGGTTGCAGGCGGCCAATGTGGGTATTCCCGAGGGATTTCCGGATTACGTGCTGCACACCATGGTGCGCGTGGTCAAGGGCGGCGAAGAGGTCAAGATCAGCAAGCGTGCGGGCAGTTATGTCACGCTGCGCGACCTGATTGAGTGGACCTCCAAGGATGCGGTGCGCTTCTTCCTTTTAAGCCGCAAGCCCGACACTGAATACACCTTTGATGTCGATCTGGCGGTGGCCAAGAACAACGACAACCCGGTGTATTACGTGCAGTACGCCCATGCGAGGATTTGCTCGGTGCTGGCAGCCTGGGGCGGTGATGTGGCCACGCTGGCACGTGTCGACTTGAGCGCGCTCGACAGCCCGCAAGCCCAGGCCCTGATGCTGCTGCTGGCCAAATACCCCGAGATGCTGAGTGCCGCCGCAGAAGGTTTTGCGCCGCATGATGTGACCTTTTATCTGCGTGAATTGGCGGCCTGCTATCACAGTTACTACGATGCAGAGCGTATTCTGGTGGATGACGAGGTTGTCAAGCTGGCTCGGCTGGCCCTGGTGTCGGCCACCGCTCAGGTATTGCACAATGGCCTGGCGGTGCTGGGCGTGGGTGCCCCGCAAAAGATGTAATTGGTGCTTGATGATCAAGGGAGACGTGATGACCGGTAACGACATGACGCGACAACGCGGCGGTACTTTTTTGGGCTTTATCGTGGGCCTGGTGGTTGGTTTGGGGCTGGCTTTGGTGGTGGCGGTTTACGTCACCAAAGTCCCCGTGCCTTTTGTCAACAAGCTGGGTAACCACACGCCAGAGAAGGATGCCTCCGAGGTGCAGAAAAACAAGGACTGGGACCCGAACACACCCCTGTATGGCAAAAATCCGGCCAAACCGGCAGCACCTGCCGAGGTGGCATTGCCCGCACCTTCCACCGCCGAGAAAAGCGCCACACCGGCGGTCTCTGCAGAGGGCGTGCCCTCAGAGGGTGTTGCTGTCAAGCAGGAAGCTAAACCTGCAAAAGTTGCCGACCCCTTGGGTGATCTGGTGAAGGCGCGTGCGGCGGCCAAGGACGGTGTGGCTGCATCTGCCGAGCCCTTCAATTATTTTGTGCAAGTTGGCGCGTTCCGTTCGCCCGAGGACGCGGAAAGCCAGCGTGCCAAGCTCTCATTGGCCGGCATTGAGACCAAGGTGTCCGAGCGCGAACAGGCCGGGCGTACCGTTTATCGGGTGCGCACCGGGCCGTTCGACAAGCGTGAAGATGCGGACAAGTCCAAAGCCAGACTGGATACCCTGGGCATAGAGACTGCTTTAGTTCGGGTGCAGCGCTGAACTTTTTGGACCCGTTGGCCTCTGACAGGCTGGTAATGACTCAATTGGAGATTTGAACAATGCAACGTCGCGATTTTTTCAGTGGAGTGGGGACGGTGGCCGCCGGTGCGGCCATGTGGTCGCCAGCATGGGTGCAGGCACAGGCCAAGGCGCCTCAAGCGGGCATTGATTTCATCAAGCTTGACAAGCCCGCACCGGTTGAGGCACCCGCCGGCAAAATTGAGGTGGTGGAGTTTTTTTGGTACAGCTGCCCGCACTGCAATGCCTTTGAGCCGGTGCTGTCAGCCTGGGCCAAGGCGCTGCCGAAAGATGTGGTCTTCAAGCGCATGCCCATTGCCTTCAGGGATGACTTCGTGCCACAGCAAAAGTTGTTTTTTGCGCTTGAGGCCATGGGGCTGGTCGACAAATTTCACACCCGGGTATTTGCCGCGATTCACGGTGAAAGGCAGAATTTGACCAGCGCTGAGGCGATCACCGCATGGATGGTCAAGCAGGGTGTGGACAAGGCTAAGTTTCTGGAGCAGTTCAATTCGTTTTCTACCTCCGCCAAAGCCACACGCGCCAAGCAGTTGCAAAACGCCTATCAGCTCGAAGGTGTGCCTGCCATGGGTGTGGCGGGGCTTTATTACACTGACGGTTCCCTGGCCAAAAGCATGGACCGTGCGTTGTTGGTTTCCGACTTTCTGGTGGCGCAAGTGCGCAGCATTCGCTAAGGTCGGCGCGGATTGAAATCCTTGTGGCGGGTGTTCTCCCGCTACAATTCGGCACACCTCTAATGCAAGATTCGTGCCTTTATGAAAACCCCCTTTGCCTCCTGGCTTCTCTTTAGCGTCTTGACTCTGGCAGCGCCGTGGACGATGGCCGAAAAAGCTGATCGGAACAAACCCATGAATGTGGAAGCCGATGCCCTGCGCTACGACGACCTCAAGCAATTGAGCGTGTTCACTGGCAACGTGGTGCTGACCAAGGGCACGATTTTGATTCGTGGTGCCAAGGTTGAGGTGCGCCAGGACCCAGAGGGCTATCAATTTGGCCTGGTCACGGCTGAGCCTGGCAAACGCGCATTTTTCAGGCAAAAACGTGAAGGTATGGACGAGTTCATTGAGGGAGAAGGTGAGTTGATTGACTATGACAGTCGAGCCGACAGCGTCAAGTTCATTACCAGAGCCCAGTTGCGCCGCTATCAGGGCACCACCCTCAATGACGAATTCAATGCGGGTGTGATTGTGTACAACAACACCACCAACGTGTTCACGCTCGACGGCGCACCTGGCGCCGGCTCAGCCAACAGTGCCGGACAACCAGGCGCGCCAGCGGGCCGGGTGCGCGCCATGCTGACACCCAAGCCGCAAGCGGGCGCGTCAGCGCCCACCTCCAGCACGCCGTTGCGCGCCACGCCTGAACTCGGTGGAGCCAGTCGCTGATGGTTGCGTCAACCGCTGAGGATGCACAGAGCCCGCAGGACGCTGCAATTCAACCGGATGCCGGTGTGGGTGAGAGCCGTCTTGAAGCGCACCACCTGCAAAAGATTTACGGTAGCCGCAAGGTGGTCAAGGATGTGTCGCTCACCGTGCGCAAGGGCGAAGTGGTCGGGCTGCTTGGCCCGAATGGCGCTGGCAAAACCACTTCGTTTTACATGATTGTGGGTCTGGTGCGTGCCACGGCGGGTGACATCACCATTGACGGCCAGTCGATCGAGCACATGCCGATTCACCGCCGCTCCCGGCTGGGCTTGAGTTACTTGCCGCAAGAGGCGTCGATTTTTCGCAAACTTAATGTGGAAGAAAACGTGCGCGCCGTGCTTGAGCTGCAACGGGATGCCCAGGGCAAGCCACTTGGCAGCGCCGAAATTGAGCAACGACTCACTGGGTTACTGCAGGACTTGCGGGTAGATCATCTGCGTCAGTCCAGTGCGCTGGCCCTTTCGGGCGGCGAGCGCAGGCGTGTGGAAATTGCCCGCGCCCTGGCGACCCAACCACGTTTTATCCTGCTCGATGAGCCCTTTGCGGGCATTGACCCGATTGCTGTGATTGAAATCCAGCGCATCATCAGTTTCCTGAAAACGCGAGGCATTGGCGTCTTGATCACAGACCATAACGTGCGTGAAACCCTGGGTATTTGCGACCACGCCTACATCATCAGCGACGGCAGCGTGCTGGCTGAGGGCACCCCGGCTGACATCATCAACAATGTGGACGTGCGCCGGGTGTACCTGGGCGAACACTTCAGAATGTAAAGATGCGCATTGCGCTATGAAACAAGGCCTGTCACTTCGCACATCGCAGCATCTGGCGCTCACCCCGCAGCTGCAGCAATCCATTCGCTTGTTGCAGCTCTCCACCATGGAGCTCAGCAGCGAGGTCGACCAGATGCTCGACGACAACCCGTTTCTGGAGCGCACGGCAGACGAGGCCGAACGCGAGTCGTTTGGCTTGGCACAGGCCGATACACCGGTTGCTGCGAATGACCGTGACTTGGAGGCTGCTACATATTCAGGAGCTGATGACGCATACCAGTCTAGGGCTACAACCGAAAATAGCTCTGAAGAAAGCTCGGTGGCCATGGACGACGGCCCGAGTTGGGAGGGCGACGGCAGTGTCAGCCTGAGCCCGGATGACGGTGAGTGGGGTGGCGAGGCGCGTGCCAAGGGCAACAACCTCAGCGGCGACGACGAGATGGATGCCACCGAGCTGGCGCGCAACCAGGAGTCGTTGCAGAGCTTTCTGCACCGCCAGGCCTTGTCTTTGCGGTTGAGCGCAGAAGACAGCGCCGCGCTGCGGTTTTTGATCGAGTCGCTCAATGACGAGGGCTATCTTGAGGACGACCTGACCGATCTGGCACGTGGCTTGGCGGGTGATGATCTTGAGCAAATTGAAGACCTGGTGCACCACTTCACCGTGGGTTTGAGCCTGCTGCAAAGCCTGGAACCTACCGGTGTCGGGGCGCGCGGACTGGCCGAGTGCCTGAGCCTGCAACTGCAAGCGCTCAAAAACAACCCGAACTCTGACGCTGACACCGTTCGCGTGGCGCTGCGCATTTGCGCCCAGCCCATGGATTTGCTGGCCCGGCGCGACATTAAGCACCTGGTGCCCTTGTGCGGTGCCAGCGACGCGCAGGTGCGCGCTGCCATCATGCTGATTGGCCGCCTGGAACCCAAGCCGGGGCGGCGCTTCATTGACGTGGAACGCAACATTGTGGTTCCTGACGTGCTGGTTGTGCCGGTTGTCCAGGCCGGCCAGACGAAGTTTCAGGTGCGACTGAACCCCGAGGTCATGCCGCGCCTGCGTGTGCACGACATTTATGCCAACGCCCTCAAAGGCCACAAGGCCGGGGGCAGCGATGCGGCCAACTTTGCCGCGCTGCAACAGCGCTTGCAGGAGGCGCGCTGGTTCATCAAGAACATCCAGCAACGCTTTGACACCATCTTGCGGGTCAGCAGCGCGATTGTGGAGCGGCAAAAAAGCTTTTTTGTGCATGGCGAACTGGCCATGCGCCCGTTGGTGCTGCGCGAAATCGCCGACGAACTGGGCCTGCACGAGTCCACCATCAGCCGTGTCACCACGGCCAAATACATGGCCACACCGTTCGGCACATTTGAGTTGAAATACTTTTTTGGCTCGGGCCTGGGCACAGAGTCGGGTGGCAATGCGTCCAGCACCGCGGTGCGCGCCCTGATCAAACAATTTGTCGCGGCCGAAAGCCCCGGCAAACCACTCAGCGACAACCAGATTGCCGAGATGCTCAAAGAGCAGGGCATTGAATGCGCTCGCCGCACCGTGGCGAAATACCGCGAAGGTCTGCGCATTGCGCCCGCCAGTCTAAGGAAATCACTTTGAACCAATTGCAACTTTTTTTGCCTTGCGCCGCCGGCGTTGAGGACTACCTGGCGCCCGAGGTGCTGCGCATCACCGGCCTGCCACCCGGTTGCGTGACCAAGCAGCGCGGGGGCGTGGCGGTGCGCACCTCGCTGGCCCATGCCATGTTGCTCAATCTCTACAGCCGTCTGGCCCAGCGTGTGCTGGTGTTGTTGTCTCATACCGAGTACCGCCACGAGCAGGACCTGTACCGCGCCGCCAGTGAAGTGGAATGGGAGCGCTGGTTTACCCCGCGTGAGAGTATCAAGGTGGAAATCACCGCGCAGCACAGCCCGCTGACCTCGTTGAACTTTGCCGCCCTCAAGGTCAAGGATGCGGTGTGTGACCGTTTTCGCGCTGTGGCTGGCGGTGTGCGCCCGGATGTCAACACCCAGTGGCCCGATGTGCGCATTTACACCCACCTGACCACCGACAGTTGCTCGATTTACATCGACACCTCGGGCGAGCCACTGTTCAAGCGTGGCTGGCGCGAAGACAAGGGTGAGGCGCCTCTGAAGGAAACGCTGGCTGCGGCCATGCTGGCAGCTACCGGCTGGCTGGAAGGCGACGATGACCTGAAACCACTTTACGACCCCTGTTGCGGCAGCGGCACCATCGTGATTGAAGCGGCGCAGATGGCCTGCAACATTGCTGCCGGCAGCCGCAGGCGTTTCGCTTTCGAGAAGTATCTGCCGTTTCGCCGGGCAGACTGGGATGCGATGAAAAAGGAAGCTGTTGATGCCGAAGTGGTAAGGGCTCCGGGTCAAAAACCCATTATTTTCGGGAGCGACGTGGCGCACCGCATGGTCGACTTTGCGCAGCGCAATGCCGAGCGCGCGGGTGTGGCTGATGTGATCGAATTCCGCGGTGGCGACGCTTTGCAGCGTATGCCGCCCATCGAAGGTGGCGGGGTGATGGTGCTCAACCCGCCTTATGGCGAACGCATTGATGTTGGCGGCGTGGCCAAAGACGCCGCGCGCACAGGTCAGCATGCCAGCAGCACAAGTGACTTTGAAGACGATGCCAACCTGCCACGCTTCGGTGCCCGCGAGCTGCCGCAATCTGAGGGTGCAGGTGAATTTTTTAACCAGTTGGCCAGCCACTGGAAGAAAAACTACCCCGGCTGGACCGCCTGGATTCTCACGCCGGACTTGAAACTGCCCGGCAAAATGCGCCTGAAAGAAACCCGCCGCGTGCCGATGTGGAACGGTCCGATTGAATGCCGTCTGTTCCGCTTTGACATGGTGGCCGGGAAAATGGCCAGCAAACCGTGAACACGGTTGTCCTCGACACCAACATCGTGCTGGATGCGTTTGTCTTTGACGACCCCGCCGCACGTCCACTCAAACACGCCCTGGCGTCAAGCCAATTGCAGTGGCTGGCCACCAAGGCCATGCGCGACGAGTTGGCGCGGGTGCTCGGCTACGCCAAAATCCTGCCACGCATGGCGTTTTACAAGGTCAGTGCGGCCCATGTGCTGGCCCAGTTTGATGGCCAGGCCATGCTGGTGGATACCGCGCCACGTGCGAGTGCCATCTGCAAAGACCCTGATGACCAGAAGTTCATCGACCTGGCGGTGTCGCACAAGGCCTTGCTGCTGAGCAAGGACCATGCAGTGCTTTGTATGAAAAAACGGCTTCTAGCCCTTGCTGTACAAGCGCAAGCAGCTATTGATTAAGTAGCGAAAGCTTCAGGGTCATGGCGTCATGGGTGAGTTTGAAAACCCGTAGAGACGCTCTGGCGGCAAGCGTTTGAGAAAGGTGTTGTCGCTGTGCGTCCCGGTGATGGCGAATTCTGCCTGCGCGCTGTCGCGCACATTCCATGGCAGTGGCATGCCGAGATGAACTTTGCTGCGAGGTAATCTGATGACTTTCACAGGCTGGACTTTACGAAACTTTCCAGTTTTTGGGAAGTCCGGAAAAATGGGATTTAAATCCCGCTCAGCCCGGTGCTCATGGCGAAGCTGCGGCTGAAAGGCACGCTGTTGATGGTGCCAGCCAGACTGACCGAATAAGTGGTGTTGGGAATGAGGGCGACGGTGGGAATGACAAAGGCTTCGTTGGTGCCGATGTATTTCTCGTTAACCCTGTCCGGAACAAAGTTTGGGTCATTGGCGTTGGTCAGCACGGTGATGGGCACGCTCACGCCGTTCTGGCTCACATGGCTGTAGGTGATTTTGAGTTCCTGTCCAACATCGACCTTGAGGTAAATCGGTGGCCCAACGGTCTGGCTGGTACTGGTCATCGCTGGAAATGGGTTGGGACTCTCAAGGGCCGGCACAAACTCCGGGGGAATGTTGCTGCTGCCTTGACACGGGTAAGTGGCCAGGTTGCCTGTGCCGAGCTTGAAGTTGAGGGTGGGAATTTGGTAGCCATTGAGCGAGCCAAATCGGAATTCTTCGTGCCGAGTGGTGGTGCCCGTAGACACCGTGCGCAATTCAGCCCCGAAACCGACATCCGCGCCGTCGTACATGGCACCAGTCAGGTGGTAAACCGTGTTGAGCAGGCTGCGCATGGCATCTGTGCCACGCTGCTGCAGGGTTGGAATGACCAGTGAGGGGTTGGTGGTGTCGTAGCCCCATGATGTGCCCAGCAGAATCTCTGCTACGTATGTGCCGTAATCCGTGCCTAATGGTGTGAAAGCAGTGCGGTCCCAAGGTAATCTGCCTGTGTAAAAGGGGTCGGTCGTGATTTCCTCGTAGTGAGACAGCACCGAAACACCGCTGATGAACGAAATGTTGTTGAGGTAGCGCGCATGGTTCAGCGAGGCTGCATCCAGCCGCGTGTCTTGCCTGAGCGCGCCAAAACCACACAGTACGCGGGCTTGCTGCAACACCGTGTAGCCCCCCAACTCTGCCGAGCCCGCCAAGTAGCTGGACGCGGGAATGGGCACGGTGAGGGTGGGAAGCACAGAAGTTGGTGCCGCCGTTGTGCTGTCGCCGCCGCCACCACAAGCCACCAGGCCCAGTGAGAGGATCAGCGGCAAAGAAAGCGTGTTGAGTTTGGTCATGGTGTTTTACCCCTGAAGCGCATTGAAAGAGGATATCCGCGTCATACAGTGCAGAATATGACTATTCTCACTCTTTACTCGTGTCCCATGACCCCTGACCTCACGCCATCT
>JBBQZG010000083.1:0-14448 GCA_038207945.1 Burkholderiales bacterium | reverse complement strand
TTGCGGTCCACAATGCCAGCCATGATCAGGCGGGCAATGTCTTGCTCAAAGGTCTGGCTGCCTTCAACAATGGATTTTTCCATGGCTTCCAGGATGCCCGAGAAGTCGCCTTTGTCGATCAGTTCACTCACCAACTGGCTGTTCATCATGATTTCAACCGCAGGCGTACGGGTTTCGGCGATGGTGCGCAGCAGGCGCTGCGACACGATGGCTTTCAGCCCGGATGCCAGGTCGCCGAGCATGGTTTGGCGCACTTCAACCGGGTAAAAGCTCAGAATCCGGTTGAGCGCGTGGTAGCTGTTGTTGGCGTGCATGGTGGCCAGACAGAGGTGACCGGTTTGCGCGTAGGCGATGGCCGAGGTCATGGTGTCGCGGTCGCGAATTTCACCGATGAAAATCACATCAGGCGCTTGCCGCAGCGCGTTCTTCAACGCCAATTGGGTGGACTGGGTGTCGGTGCCTACCTCACGCTGGTTCACCACGGAACGTTTGTTTTTGAACAGAAACTCGATCGGGTCTTCAATGGTCAGGATGTGGCCTGACGCGCTGGCGTTGCGGTGGTCAATCATCGACGCCAGGGTGGTGCTCTTGCCGGCACCGGTGGAGCCGACCATCAGCACCAGGCCGCGCTTCTCCAGCATCAGGTTGGCCAGACCCAGCGGCAGCGAGAGGGATGACAGCGGCGGAATTTCGTTGGTGATGAAACGAATCACCGCCGCAATGGAGCCACGTTGGCGCATGGCGCTGATCCGGAAGCGGCCTACACCGGTCATGGACCAGCCCATGTTGAGTTCATTGAGCTCTTGCAACTCCTCAATGCGCTCTGGCGGCAAAATTTCCCGCAGCAGGTTGAGCGGGGCATCGGGTGGCAACACCTGGCTGTTGATGGGCACACACAGCCCGTTGATGCGGATCATGGCCGGGGACTGCACTGACAGGTAAACGTCAGACGCACGCTTCTCGGCCATCAACCGGAGAATCCGGTCCATGGTGCCGCTGGGGGAGCTGCCGATGGTTGCCATGTGTGTGCGTCCTGGTTAGTCGCGCAGCAAGTCGTTCAGGCTGGTCTTGGCGCGGGTTTGGGCATCGACCCGTTTGACGATGATGGCGGCGTACAAGCTGTATTTGCCGCCTTCTTTGGGCAGGTTGCCGCTGATGACGACCGAGCCCGCCGGGATGCGGCCATAACTCACTGTACCCGTGGCGCGGTCGTAAATGGGGGTGCTCTGGCCGATGTACACACCCATGGAAATCACCGAGTTTTCTTCCACGATGACGCCTTCAACCACTTCGGAGCGGGCGCCGATGAAGCAGTTGTCTTCAATGATGGTCGGGTTGGCCTGCATGGGCTCCAACACACCGCCAATGCCAACACCGCCACTCAGGTGCACATTTTTACCAATCTGGGCGCACGAACCGACCGCCGCCCAGGTGTCGACCATGGTGCCTTCGTCGACATAGGCGCCAATGTTGACAAACGATGGCATCAAAATCACACCCTTGGCCAGAAAGCTGCCACGGCGCGCCACAGCGGGTGGCACCACGCGCACGCCGCTGGCGGCAAAGGCGGCTGCATCCATGCTGGCAAATTTGGTCGGCACCTTGTCATAAAAGCCCAACTCACCGGCGCGCATGAGCTCGTTGTCGTTCAGGCGAAAGCTCAGCAGCACAGCTTTTTTGATCCACTGGTGGGTGGTCCACTGGCCCACACCGTCGCGCGAGGCCACGCGCAAGCGGCCAGCGTCAAGTTCAGAGATCACGTGGTTGACAGCGTCAACGACTTCCTTGGGCGCAGAGGCGGCGGAAAGCGTGGCACGGTTGTCCCAGGCGGTGTCAAGAATGGTTTGCAGTTGTTGCGTCATGGTGAGTGAGTTTTGAAAGGTAAAAAAGCAGATCGTGCCGGATTCAGCGGGTGCGGGATTTGACAAATTCAACGATGCGTTGCGCTGCCTCGACACATTCAGCCGTGTCGGCCACCAGGGCCATCCGAATGCGTCCGAGACCCGGGTTATGGCCCTGTGAGGCGCGTGCCAGATAGCTGCCGGGTAACACCGTCACATTGTAAAGAGCGTACAGCTCGCGGGCAAAAGCCGTGTCGTCCCCGCCCACATCGGCCCACAAGTAGAAACCCGCATCAGGCAAGGACACCGTCAGCACGTCGGCCAGCAGCGGTGTGACTTCGGCAAATTTGGTGCGGTAAAGCGCCCGGTTGGCCACCACATGGGCTTCGTCTTGCCAGGCTGCCGTGCTGGCGGCTTGCACCACCGGGCTCATGGCACTGCCGTGGTAAGTGCGGTAGAGCAAAAAGGGTTTGATCAGGGCAGCATCACCGGCGACAAAGCCACTGCGCATACCGGGCACGTTGCTGCGCTTGGACAAGCTGGTGAGCGACAGCAGGTTTTTGAAATCATGACGGCCCAGCTTTGCGGCGGCCTCCATGCCGCCCAGTGGCGGCTCATCGCGGAAATAGATCTCGCTGTAGCACTCGTCCGAGCCGATCACAAAGCCAAAGCGGTCGCTTAACTCAAACAGCATTTGCCACTCTGACAGCGGCATCACCGCGCCGGTGGGGTTGCCGGGCGAGCAGACGATCAGCAGCTGGGTGCGTTGCCAAACGGCATCAGGCACGCTGGCCCAGTCGGGGGCAAAATTGCGCGTCGGGTCACTCGCCACAAAGTAGGGCGCGGCACCGGCCAGCAGCGCCGCGCCTTCATAGATTTGATAAAACGGATTCGGGCACACCACCAGCGGCTTAGGGCCTGCCGCATTGGCTGGGTGATTCACCACGGTTTGTGCCAGGGCGAACAAGGCTTCGCGCGATCCCAGCACGGGCAGCATTTGTGTGCCAGGGTCAACTTGCAGGCCGTAGCGACGCGCCAGCCAGTGGGCGAAAGCCTCGCGCAGCGCCGGTTCGCCAGCGGTGGCGGGATAGCTGGCCAGGCCGCTGGGTGTGCGGGTGATGGCCTGGATCATGGCGTCAGTGATCAGCTTGGGCGTGGCGTGGCGTGGCTCACCCAGGCCCAGGCTGATGGGCTTGTAGGCAGGGTTAGGGGTGATGTCAGCAAAGAGCTGGCGCAAACGCTCGAAGGGGTAGGGCTGCAAGAGCGAAAGTAGGGCATTCATGGGTCGTGATTATCCGGGATTGTGGTGCCCGACCTGCCCTGGATGCCCTTCACAGGGCATGGCATGGGCTGTTAGCTGGATTTCCTGCGGCGCGGGGCGGCTTTAGGTGCCGTTTTTCCGACGGGCTTTGTGGCAGTTTTGCTGCTTACTTTCGCGACTGGCGTGGCCACGGGCTTGGCGGCGGGCGCTTTAGGCACGTCACCCAACACAGACTTGACAGGACAAATTTTGAAGATGGGGCACTTTTTGCAGCCCACGGCGATGGCAATTGGACAAATAGTCATGGTGAGAACCTCAGTAGAAGCAAAAAGGAACGAGCTGCAGTATGGCCCCGAAGTCTGCCGAGCAAGGGTTATTTGGAGGGGACGGGCTCTAATCTGGCCGCCTAAATCTGCAGTTGCAGTGCACTGGCGGTCACATCCAGCCAGCGCTGAGCCGCCCTGGCGAGTGCATCGGGGGCGCCCGTCGACATCAACACAAGCTGTCCGGCCTGACCGGCATCGGCCAATGGTTTGACCACCCGGCGGGTCTGCCGGGCCACCGGCTCGCCGTTGTCCACCAGGCGCACACCTGGCCCCACCAGCGCTTGCAGATGCTGGCTGGCAAATGGGTAATGGGTGCAACCCAACACGAGCGTGTCAATCTCGCCATTTTTTCTGCCAAACTGGCCTATAGCCCTTGTGTACAAAGCGCAAAGCGCTACTATTTTTGTAGTATCGTCGCG
Organism: Burkholderiales bacterium; assembly: GCA_038207945.1. Taxonomy (GTDB): domain Bacteria; phylum Pseudomonadota; class Gammaproteobacteria; order Burkholderiales; family Burkholderiaceae_C; genus Rhodoferax. Next base: position 10,601 of record JBBQZG010000083.1, on the reverse strand, counting down.
TTCAATGGCATCTGCCAGACCATCACAGGGCTGACAAATGAATTCGGCGTGGTCGGCCAATGAGTCCTTCAAGGCCTTGAATTTCTGGCTGGCCAGCGTGCTGCGTGTCGCCATGACGCCGATGCGTTTGGTGTGGCTTAACGCCGCTGCGGGTTTCAGCGCGGGCTCGACCCCAATGATGGGCAACGCGCGGTGGTCTTGGCGCAGCAGGTGCACGGCTGCGGCGGTGGCGGTGTTGCAGGCGATCACCAAGGCTTTGATGCGCAGGCCTTCATGATCTTGCAAATACCGGGTGATGGCGCGTGAGCGCTCAGTGACAAAGCATTCATCGCGCTCACCATACGGCGCATAACCGCTGTCGGCCACATAGACAAAATCTTCAAACGGCATCTCGGCGCGCAAGGCCTTGAGCACACTCAGGCCACCTACGCCACTGTCAAACACCCCGATGGGGCGCTTGACCTGTTTTGCGATGCCCGGTTGCGTCAACTCACTGGCCTGAGACGGCAATGCCCTTGAACTCACCGGTGGCGATGCGTTTTTGCCATTCAGCCGGGCCGGTGTTGTGCACGCTGACGCCCAGCGCATCAACCGCCACGGTCACCGGCATGTCGACCACGTCAAATTCATAAATGGCTTCCATGCCCAGGTCAGCAAAACCCAGCACCTTGGCCGTCTTGATGGCTTTGGACACGAGGTAAGCGGCGCCGCCCACGGCCATCAGGTAGGCGGACTTGTGCTTCTTGATGGCTTCAATGGCGACCGGGCCGCGTTCGGACTTGCCGATCATGGCGATCAGGCCGGTCTCGGCTAGCATCATCTCGGTAAAGCCATCCATGCGGGTGGCGGTGGTCGGGCCGGCCGGGCCAACGGCTTCGTCGCCCACCGGGTCGACCGGGCCCACGTAATAGATCACGCGGTTGGTGAAGTCAACCGGCAGTTTCTCGCCTTTGGCCAGCATGTCCTTGATGCGTTTGTGGGCGGCATCACGGCCGGTGAGCATCTTGCCGTTGAGCAGCAGAGTGTCGCCGGGTTTCCAGCTGGCCACTTCTTCTTTTGTGAGTGTGTTGAGGTCAACTTTTTTGCTCTTGACGTAGTCAGGTGTCCATGCCACGTCAGGCCAGGTGTCGAGCGCTGGTGGTGTTAGGTAGACCGGGCCGCTGCCGTCCAGCACAAAATGGGCATGGCGCGTGGCGGCGCAATTCGGGATCATGGCCACGGGCTTGCTGGCAGCGTGGGTTGGGTACATCTTGATCTTGATGTCGAGTACGGTGGTCAGGCCGCCCAGGCCTTGGGCACCAATACCCAAGGCGTTGACTTTTTCAAACAGTTCCAGGCGCAGTTTCTCGACGTTGGAGAGTTCTGCTCCGCTGGCGGCTTTGGCTTGCAGCTGGTACATGTCTAGGTCGTCCATCAGGCTTTCTTTGGCCATCAGCACGGCTTTTTCCGCGGTGCCACCAATGCCGATGCCCAGCATGCCAGGGGGGCACCAGCCCGCACCCATGGTGGGCACAGTCTTCAGCACCCAGTCCACCACCGAGTCGCCGGGGTTGAGCATGATCATTTTGCTTTTGTTTTCACTGCCGCCGCCCTTGGCCGCCACGGTGACTTCCACCGTGTTGCCGGGCACGATCTCGGTGAAAATCACCGCAGGGGTGTTGTCTTTGGTGTTTTTGCGCAAAAACTCGGGGTCGGCCACCACGCTGGCGCGCAAGGTGTTTTCGGTGTTGTTGTAAGCGCGGCGCACGCCTTCGTTGATGGCATCGTCAAGCGAGCCGGTGAAGCCTTCCCAGCGGATGTCCATGCCCACTTTCAGGAACACGTTGACGATGCCGGTGTCCTGGCAAATCGGGCGGTGGCCGGTGGCGCTCATCTTGCTGTTGGTCAGAATTTGTGCAATGGCGTCTTTGGCGGCCGGGTTTTGCTCGCGCTCGTAGGCGCGCGCCAGGTGCGCAATGTAGTCAGCCGGGTGGTAGTAACTGATGAATTGCAGGGCGGCGGCGACGGATTCGATCAGGTCTTTTTGTTGAATGAGCGTGGTCATGGTCTTGCGGTTGGCCGTGGGCCAGTTAAGTGAATGGGAGTGCGGTGGGCAACCTTGGAGCGCCACACCGCACGCGTTTGATTCTGACAGTGCTGCATAACGCGCGACTGACGCCGGTCAGGCGGTCATGCCGTCAGGGGTTGGCCGATGCACGGGGCTTGATCAACACCACCACCAGCGTGACAACTGTGATTGGCACCACAAAGCTCATCATGGTACTACTGAAGGTGGCTAGCGCGGCATGGGATTGCGCGGCCAGAATCAGATAGGCGGTGTAGGCAGCGTAGTAGCCCAAAAACACCGCGCCCTCCCAGCGGGCAATTTCCCGGCCGGTCATGAAGACCGGCAAACAGGCCAGTGCCACTGCCAGCATGACCCAGATGTCAAAGGCCATGAGGGCGGGCGCCATGCCCAAGCCATCGGGGGCCACCATGCCCGACAAGCCCAGGCAGCCCAAAATATTGAAGGTGTTACTGCCAATGACGTTGCCCACCGCAATGTCGCGCTGCTTGCGCACGGCCGCCATGATGGAGGTGGCCACTTCAGGCATGGACGTGCCGGCGGCCACAATGGTCAAGGCAATCACCAGATCACTCACCCCCATGGCTTTGGCAAAGCTGGTGGCAGCCTCCACCAGCCAGTTGGAGCCCATCACCAAAAACACCAAGCCCACAACAATCAAGGCCAATTGAACTGCCCAATGAGCGTCCCAGCGGCTTTTAGGCGCCAACTCGGTTTCGTACTCTTCTTGGGTGGCGCGTGTTTCCCGGCGCGACTGAACCACCAGAAAGACGGTGTAGACCGCCAAAAGCGCAAACAAAATGATCGCGTCCATCTGCCCGATGCGGCCATCCAGGCCGAATGCCAGCAGCAGCAAAGAGGCGCCAATCATGATGGGTACCTCCTGGCGGATGATTTGCGCATTGACCACCAGCGGGGTGATCAGCGCCGACAGACCCAGAATGAACAGGACGTTAAAAATGTTGCTGCCCACCACGTTGCCAATGGCAATGTCTGTACGCCCCTCCAATGAGGCGGACACCGATACCGCAATTTCAGGGGCACTGGTGCCAAAGGCCACAATCGTCAAACCCACCACCAGCGGTGAAATACCCAGCGACAGGGCGAGCCGGGAGGCACCGCGGACCAACAATTCGGCACCCACGACGAGTGAGATGAGCCCAGCCATAAAAATCCAGATCATGTGATGTGTTCCAGTTGTTCTTGCGAAAGAGTCAGGCGCGGTGGTGGTCAGTGTGTGCGGTGTTCAGGGATCGCATCTTTGGGAGTTGGCGCTTGGGAGGCCACGCCCAGGTGCAGCGCGGCTTGGGCCATCAGGTTGGCCGACACGGGTGCGGTGACGAACACAAACAAGGTGATCAACAACTCCATCAGGCCGACGCGTCCCTGGGCAGCTTGCAGCACCATGCTGGCCAATAAAATACCTCCCACACCCAACGTGGCGGCCTTGGTGGGCGCGTGCAAGCGCATGAAAAAATCGGGCAACTTGGCCAAGCCGATGGCGCCGACCAGCAAAAAGAAGGCGCTGATCAGCAGCAGACCCGCGGCGAGCCATTCAATAAGAGGGTGAAGGTTCATGCTCATGGCGTTGTCTTCATAAGTTATTCAATGACGTCGCCACGGCTGAGGTAACGGGCCATGGCAACGGTGGCAGCAAAACCGAGCATCGCCACAATCAGCGCCGCTTCAAACAGCAAATGGGTGTCTAGTCGAATGCCCAGCAGCAGCACCAGCGCGACGGTGTTGAGGTAAAGGGTATCGACCGCCAAAACCCGGTCAATGGATTGCGGACCACGCACCAAACGCCATAGGCACAGCACCATCGCCAGCGACACGGCACCCACAGATATATCGAGGGCCAGGGTCAGAATACCGATCGTCATGATGGGGCTCCTGACGCGACAGGCGACGGCTCAAAGATGGCCATCAGCAACACCTCATAGCGGTCCTTCATGTCGGTGGCCATTTGTGCCGCGTCTGCACAATTGAGCGCATGCACCAAAATGACCCGGCGGTCTTCATCGATCGTGCAAGACACCGTACCCGGCGTGCTGGTGATGATGGTGGCAAACAGCGTGATGGCGGTTGGGTGGGTGAGCGCCAGCGGCACCGGCACCCAATCCGGATGCATCTTGCTGTTCGATCCCAACACAAGTTTGGCCACAGTGATGTTGGAAACAATGATGTCCCACAGCACCAGGCGCATCAGCCGCAGAGCGGGTCGTATTTGAATGCGAACAGTCGCCGGTGGCAAAAAGTCATCAAGCATGCGCGGCAAAATCAAGCCGATCAGCACGGCGGACAACAGGTGCACCGGGTCCAAAGAGCGCTGTAACAGCAGCCAACTTAACGCCAGCAAGCCGCTAAGCCATGGGTGGTGCAGCCAGGGTTTGCGTTTCATGGCTTGTCTCCTTTTTTGGGCAGTTTGACTTCGCCTTCACCACCGCGGTAAGGTCGGGTGCTCAAACTGGATGGCACCCCGGTTTGTCCCAAAACGGCTTTGGCATAGACCGCTGGGTCAGACAGCTGGGCTGCTGCGGCGTCGGTATAGCGCTTCATGGGCGAGGCGACCACGGCCAGCACCAGGCTCAAGCCCAGCAGTCCCAGCGTGGCTGAGGTCAAACGCCAACTGCTGCCTGAAGCCGCCGTCTGTCCGTTGGTGGGCAGGACTTGCCAAAACAAAATTACGCCCGCCCGGGCCAAGCCGATCAAGGTGAAGAAACTGGCGGTCAGGACCACACCCCATACCCAAGCATGCGCGGAGGTAGAAGCCGAGCTTTGCAGAACCATCAGTTTGCCAAGAAAACCGGGTAGCGGCGGCAAACCGGCCACCGATGCCGCACCCAGCAACAGCATTAACCCAAGTAACACAGGCTGGGCCACAGGTGCAGCCGGTTGCAACCGGTCAGCCACCGTGCCGCGCTGCGATGCGACCAGTTCGACCAATAAAAACAAGGCTGCCATCGCCAGGGTGCTGTGCACCAAGTAATACAGCGCGGCAGACAAGGTGGCCGGCGTGAACAAGCCAACCCCCACCAAAATGGTGCCTACTGAAGCCACGGTCAAGTACGCGACCAGTCTTGCCAGGCTGTGTGCCGCCAATGCGCCCAACACACCCAGCACCACGGTGACCAGCGCCACAGGCAGCAGCCAAGGCTCAACCGCACGCGCAGCGAGTCCGGCCGAGTCACCCAAAATAACCGCATGCACGCGGATGATGCTGTACACCCCCACCTTGGTCATGATGGCAAACAGCGCTGCCACTGGCGCACTAGCCGCGGCGTAGGTGCCAGGCAGCCACATGTAAAGGGGCACGATGGCCGCTTTTAGACCAAATACCACCAGCAAAAGCATGCCGCCAATCTTGAACAGGGCGGCCTCGTCATGGCCCAGTTGGGCGACCCGAAGCGCCAGATCAGCCATGTTGAGCGTGCCGGCTGTGCCGTAAATCACCGCGAGCCCGATCAGGAACAAAGCCGAGGCCACCAGGTTCAGCACCACGTAATGAACACCAGCTTGAAAGCGCTCGCGTCCCTGGCCATGCACCAGCAGCACATACGAGGCAATCAGCAGCACCTCAAAAAACACAAACAGGTTGAACAGATCGCCTGTCACGAAGGCGCCGGACAGGCCCATGAGCTGAAAGTGAAACAGCGGGTGAAAGTGCCGGCCGTGGGCGTCCCAGCCGCCTGTGGCATACCACAGCACAGGCACCGCAATGGTCCAGGTCAGTGCCAGCATCATCGCACTGAGGCGGTCAATCACCAGCACAATGCCAAAAGGCGCAGGCCAGTTACCCAGTGGGTACACGGTGAGTGCGCCGTTAGCCGCCTCAGTCATGAGGCGCCAGGCCAGCAAGGCACCCAGCACGGCCGAACCCAAACTGACAGCGCGCGCCAGGCGCAGCTGTCGGCCGGTGGGGCCGACTTGACCCCCTTCGTCACCTATCAATAACAATGCGATGGCGGTGAACAGGGGCAGCAGCACTGGCAGCACGGCCAGATGGGTGGCAAAAAAAGTGGACACGATTTCTGTCATGGTGTGTCGCCCCGCGAGCCTTGCGCATGGCCGGGCTCATGTCCGTCGACGTGGTCGCTACCGCTCTCATGGCGACTGCGCAAGGCAAGTTCCACCACAAAACCGGTGGTGGCGAAGCCAATCACGATGGCGGTCAGTACCAGTGCCTGCGGTAACGGGTCGGCTACGCGACCCGCCGCTGACAAAATAGGCGCCGCGTCTTGCCACAACCGGCCCATGGCAAAAATAAACACATTGACCGCATAACCCAGCAAGCTCAAACCAATCACCACTGGCCAGGTGCGTCCGCGCAACACCAGGTAGATGCCGGCGGCAGTGACCGTGCCGATGCCGGTGGCCACTAAAAATTCGAGACTCATGAACGAACTCCTTGGTCGTTGTGTCGTGGCGAGGCGGCGCCCGAATCCCGGGTGACCGCGCCCAGGGTTGACAGGGTCAGCAGGGTCGAGCCCACCACAGTGATGAACACGCCCAAATCAAACATCGCGGCAGTGGCCAGCGGTAGCTCACCCAGCAGGGGTACAAACGGATGGCCATGCGCGCTGGTCAGGAAAGGCTGGCCAAACACAAAGGCACCCACGCCCGTCAGCCCCGCAATGCCCAGGCCCAGCCCAATCCAGCGCACAAATCGGCGCCCACCCTGCGCTTGCATGAGGAATTCGGTGCGGGACTGGCCCAGCGCCATGTACTGCAAGACCAGGGCCACTGCCGTGATCAAACCCGCAATGAAGCCGCCACCGGGCAGGTTGTGCCCACGCATGAAGATGTAGAGCGTCACCACCAAGGCCAGCGGCAGCACCACCTGCGCTGCCATGCGAAGCATCAGGGGCTGGCTGGCAAAGGTCCAGCTACGGCCTGCGTCATCGGTCAGCGGGCGCCGGGTGCGCAGGCCGTCCATCAGGGCCAGCACACCGACGGCAGCAATGCCCAGAACGGTAATCTCGCCCAAGGTGTCGTAGCCCCGGAAGTCCACCAGAATGACGTTGACCACATTGGTGCCGCCACCCGCTATGGCTGACTGGTTCAGAAAATACCAGGCGATTGAGTCATGGTCGCGGGTCAGCATGACCCACGCCAGCCACGCGATGGCCGCACCGCCCGCCACTGCCAGTGTGCCATCGCGCAGCAGACGCCCCTTGCTGGACTCGCGCGGTGTCTGGCGTGGCAACAGTGCCAGGCCCATAAGCAGGATAACGGTGGACACGGCTTCCACGGTGAGTTGGGTGAGGGCCAGGTCAGGGGCTGAAAAACTGATGAAGCACATGGATGTGACCAGGCCGACCACCCCTGACACCACCACCGACTGAAACCGGTCGTGGTGCCGTAGCACCAGCCAGGCACAGGCCGTCAGCAAGGTTCCCCACAACACCAGCGCAGTGAACGAGACCGGCAACCGGGGGCGGGTGCCGGTGCCTGGCAGGTCGCCGGAAAGCATTGGCGCCAGCGCCAGCACCAGCGTGGCGATCAGCATCCAGGCGATGTAGCGCTGCAAAGAGCCAATCTCAAGCAAAGCGGTGACGCGTCCGGCAAAGCCAAAGAGCTGATCGGTGCCCCGGGTGAACAGGTTGGGGCCGGTCAGCACACCAAACCAGGACTCGGACTGCAACTGGTGCAAACGGCCACCGCGCGCCAGCAGGGCGTACAGGCCCACACCGCCGGCCAGTGCCAGCATGCTCAGCAGCAAAGGCAGGTTGAAGCCATGCCATATCGCCAGGTGAAACTCAGATGGCGCCTGGCCCAGCATGGCGGTACTGGCCACCAGCACCAGTGGCCCAAGTGTGAGCGAGGGCAGCAAGCCGACGACGACGCAAATGATCGCCAGCAGCGCCACCGGCGCCATCATACCCAAGGGTGGCTCATGGGGATGGGGGTTGGGCAGGTTGCGGGGTTGACCGTTGAAGAAGGTGTCGTGCACCAACCGGGCCGAGTAGGCCACGCTGCACAAGGCGGCCAGGCTGGCCACCGTGGGCACCAGCCAGCGCCAGCCACCGGCCTGGCCAAACACCACGGCCTCGGTCAAAAACATTTCCTTGGACACGAAACCGTTGAACAGCGGCACGCCCGCCATGGCGGCTGTGGCGGTCATGGCCAGGGTCGCGGTCCAGGGCATCAGGCGCCATAAGCCCCCGAGCTGGCGCATGTCGCGGGTGCCGGTTTCGTGGTCCACGATGCCGGCGGTCATGAACAGCGCTGCTTTGAATGTGGCGTGGTTGAGGATGTGAAAAATAGCCGCCACCGCCGCCAGCGGCGATCCCAGGCCAATCAAAAAAGTGATCAGGCCCAAATGGCTGATGGTGGAGTAGGCCAGCAGGCTCTTGAGGTCATGCTTGAAGATGGCCACAAACGCGGCAAACGCCAGCGTGACCAGGCCGGTGCCGGCTACCAGCGTGGTGAACAGCTCACTGCCGCCAATGACCGGGGTCAGGCGTGCCAGCAGGAAAATTCCGGCCTTGACCATGGTGGCCGAGTGCAGGTAAGCCGACACCGGGGTGGGTGCGGCCATGGCCTGCGGTAGCCAGAAGTGAAACGGAAACTGGGCGCTTTTAGTGAAGCAACCCACCAAAATCAAAATCAGCGCGGCGGGGTAGCGTGCATCGGCCTGAATCTGTTCAATCAACGGGCTCATCTGACTGATCTCATAGGTGCCGGCAATCTGCCCCAACAGCACAAAGCCCCCCAACATGGCCAGGCCGCCGCCGCCCGTGATGGCCAGCGCCATGCGGGCACCGTCACGGGCATCGGCGCGGTGCTTCCAATAGCCCACCAGCAAGAAGGACGAGATACTGGTCAGCTCCCAAAACACCATCATGAGCAGCAGGTTGTCTGACAGCACGATGCCGAGCATGGCCGCCATGAACAGCATCAGGGTGCTGAAAAACTTGCCCACCGGGTCGTCTTTGCCCAGGTAGCTGTCGGCGTACAGAATGATCAGCAGGCCCATGCCGGTGATCAGCAGTGCAAACATCAGGGACAAACCATCCAGGCGCAGGCCCAGGTTCAAACCGATTTCAGGCACCCAGGTGGCAAAGGTCTGCACCGTTGCCCCACCCATGATGGCCGGGGCCTGGGTCAGCAGCAAGCCAATACTGGCCAAGGTAACCGCTGCCGCCAGCCAGGCCGTACGCCGCCGAAAATGCACCGCGGGCAGTGCGCCAGACCAACCTGTCAGTAGCGTGCCTGCCAGCAAAGGCAAGAGAATGATGGTCAGCAACACTGTTCAAACCCCTTGAGAAAAATGACAGATTCTAGGCAGACGATTGACATGCCAAGCTAATGCTTTTGGCGTTTGGGGACTTCAGTGTTTACTGTCCTGGCGTGCCATCAGCTTGTCGGTGTAGGCAATGGCTATGGCAGACAGCAAAAAGGTGATGTGAATCGCGGTTTGGGCAACCAGCACCTTGTCACTGTAATTGGCGGCATTGATGAAGGTTTTGAGCAGGTGAATGGAACTGATGCCAATGATGGCCGTTGCCAATTTCACCTTCAGCACTGACGCGTTCACATGGCTGAGCCACTCGGGCTGGTCACGGTGGCCTTCAAGGTCGAGGCGGCTGACAAAGGTTTCGTACCCACCCACAATCACCATGATCAACAGGTTGGAGATCATGACCACGTCAATCAGTGCCAGCACCACCAGCATGATGATGGTCTCATTCAGGGCCGAGACGGTGACGTCCGACTTGTAGCCAATGCTGTTGACCAGTGCCTGCAGCGCCGTCTGGTTGCCAAAGGCCGCTTCCAGCAAGTGAACCAGTTCCACCCAGAAATGAAAAACGTAAACCCCTTGCGCTGCAATCAGGCCCACATAAAGTGGCAATTGCAGCCAGCGGCTGGCGAAAATAAAACGGGGGATCGGACGCATGGATACGGGTTTGGGAGTGGGTTCAGACATGGAAGCTTCAGGTAGAGTCGATGGAGCCTGATTCTATGGGGCTGGCTTGTCGATTTTGTGTTAGTCAGTGGCTTGTAAGTGCCAGCCTTGACATTACCGTGCGAACTTTGTTTAACTAGAGGAGACTTATCCGTGACCACACCAAAAACTGCAGTTGAATCCACCTTGGTTGAGAACCGTGTTTTTCCACCCAGCGAAGCCACCGTCAAAGCGGCCCGCGTTTCCGGCATGGAAGGCTACAACGCCCTGTGCGCTGAAGCAGAAAAAGATTTTGAAGGTTTCTGGGCCCGATTGGCACGTGAAAACGTGGTGTGGAACAAGCCCTTTACCAAGACGCTGGACGAGTCCAACGTGCCTTTCTACAAGTGGTTTGAAGATGGTGAGCTCAACGCCTCAGCCAACTGCCTTGACAAACACATGGGCACGCCCAACGAGAACAAGGTTGCGGTCATTTTTGAAGCCGACGGCGGTGAAGTCACCAAAACCACCTACAAGGAACTGTTGGCCAAGGTTAGCCAGTTCGCCAACGCGCTCAAAGCGCGCGGCATCCAAAAGGGTGACCGTGTCCTGATTTACATGCCCATGACGCTCGAAGGCGTGGTGGCG
>JBBQZG010000082.1:0-14588 GCA_038207945.1 Burkholderiales bacterium | reverse complement strand
CGTGGTGTTTTTCATGTTCCATCTGGACCGGGCACCCAAGCACGATACTGACCTGATGGGCTAGTCAAGGGCCTGTTCGGTCATTACGCTCAAAGCTCGGCCGCCTCAATCAAAAAGCGCACACGGCGCTCGCCACGCCAGCTGTCGGTGTCCAGTCTGAATGCCAGTTTGACCCTGGCGGGCAGAGGCTCGGTGTGGCCAAACCAGATGCCGTCGACCGGTTGGCCGCAGTGCTTGAGCTTGAGTGACAAATGCTTCTCACCCACCAGGCGTTGCGACACCACATCGAGTTCTTCGCTGAACGTGGGGGCAGCGAAGCCCTGGCCCCAGACTTCATGGTGCAGCGTGTCGACCAGATCAGGGCGACGGTATTCGGGTTTGAGTGCGCCATCGGTGTCCAAGCGGCGTGTCAGCGTGGCGGCATCCAGCCACTCTTTGGCGACGTCGTTCAAGCCTTGCTCGAATGCTTCAAAGTGTTCTTCGGCAATGGTGCAGCCCGCCGCCATGGCGTGACCGCCAAAGCGCAGCAGCACGCCGGGGTGGCGCTTGGCCACCAGGTCCAGCGCATCGCGCAGATGAAAGCCGGGAATCGATCGCCCCGACCCTTTGAGTTCGTGGCCATGCCCGGTGGCCCCACTGCTGGCAAAGACAAACGTCGGGCGGTGGAACTTGTCCTTGATGCGTGCGGCCACAATGCCGACCACCCCTTCGTGAAACTCGGCATCAAACACGCAAATAGCGGGTGGTGCGTCATGCGCTTCTTCAAACAGGGACTCGGCAACTGCCAATGCTTGCTCGCGCATGGAGCCCTCAATCTCGCGGCGTTCGCGGTTGATGACATCGAGGGTTTTAGCCAGTTCAAGGGCCCGATTCGGGTCGTCGGTGAGCAGGCATTCAATGCCCAGCGTCATGTCGCTCAAACGGCCCGCAGCGTTGATGCGTGGTCCCAGGGCAAAGCCAAAGTCAAAGGTGGTGGCAGTTTTGGCCTCACGCGCGGCTGCTACAAATAATGCAGCTAGTCCCGCAGGCAGCATAAGGGCTCGAACCCGTTTTAGCCCTTGAGCCACAAGGCGACGGTTGTTGCTGTCAAGTTTGACCACATCGGCCACGGTACCCAAGGCCACCAGGGGCAGCAAGGTGTCGAGTTTGGGCTGATTTTGTGCGTCAAATGCCCCGCGCTGGCGCAGCTCGGCGCGCAGGGCCAGCAGCACGTAAAACATCACGCCCACACCGGCGATCGATTTGCTCTCAAACGTGCAGCCGGGCTGGTTCGGGTTGACGATCACGTCCGCATCCGGCAACTCAATCTGGCCAGCACGCGTGGCCGGCAAGTGGTGGTCGGTCACCAGCACCTGCAGGCCCAGTGCGCGGGCGCTGGCCACGCCTTCAAAACTGGCAATGCCGTTGTCCACGGTGATCAGCACATCGGCGCCGCTGGCTTTGACACGCTCGGAAATCGGCGGAGTCAGGCCGTAACCATCTTGCACCCGGTCCGGCACGATGTAGTCCACAAACTTGGCGCCCAGCAGGCGCAGGCCACGCACGGCGACGGCACAGGCGGTGGCGCCGTCACAGTCGTAGTCGGCCACGACGCAGAGCTTTTTGTCTGTCGCAATGGCATTGGCCAGCAAGTGTGCGGCCTCAAGCGTGCCTTTCATGCTGGTGGGTGGTAGCAGGCGGGCCAGCGCATCGTCGAGTTCTAGCGGGCTTTTCACGCCACGGGCGGCGTAAAGCTGTGCCAACAGCGGGTGAATGCCCGCTTGTTCCAACGCCCAGACACTGCGGGGGGGACTGTCTCTTACTATAATTTTCATAGCTTTTCAAGCACGTCCTGTATGGGCTGTGTGCCAAAAAAGCTTTTAATTTTTCGCATCAGGGGTTGTGGCTGGGTGAGCCAAGTCTGGGCGTGGCGTTCGCCGCACAGGGTCAGTTGCACGGGTTCGCCGTGTGCGTGCGCATCCAGCATGGCCTTGATTTCAGTGGCGTCAAGTGCTTGCCATGCGGCGGCCCAAGTCGACCAATCCTCTTGCAGCGCCGCCTCGCGCAGGGTGCTGATCACTGCAGGCGTCTGTGGGCGCTTGGCTTGAGGATCGCTGTCGGGGGAACGGCTCAGCGCGTCCGGTGTCTGCGTCAAAGCCCCTGTGCCGCTCAGCCAAATGGCATTGACTGGCAATGCCCCTCGGGCTTCTCGGCTGTCATTCAGTGGATGGGTGTAGAGCAGCATCTGCATTTCGCTGATCAACCGGAGCAAGCCACTAGCTTGTGTTGCGTTGGGCATCCATGACGCCAGGCTGCGTCCGCACACACGGTCCGGAGAAGCCGTTGGAACACTCTGGAATGCATCACCGTGCGCCAGCCAGCGCCCTGGCTTGTCAGGGTAAAGCGTGATGCCGTCCTCGGCAAAAAAAGGGCGCATGGCGTTCAACAGGGTGTTGGACTCGGCATGGGTCAGGTCTTGCATCGGTATCTGGCGCATGCTCACCTGCAGTTTGTCGGCCTGCCAGTGGCACAGGGTGACAAACGCCCAGGCACCACTGAAATCTGCCAAGCTCAGGTCTTTCTGGGCTTGCAGCGCGGCCCAGGCAATTTGCCCATCCAGCGCGGACAGCCCAAGCTGGCTCGCCAGCACGCGTTCGTGGGGTGGCGACAGGCTGAGTTCGTCACCCGTGTCCATGGGCTGTGCGGTCAGGCGAGACAGCAGCTTTTGCAGGTTGGGCAGTTGCAGGGTGGCCAGAACAGCTTGGCAGCCTTCAGCGTGGCTGGCAGCGTAGGGAATCAACAGGTGCATGCAGAGATTGTCCAGGACTTCAGTGTGGTTCCGGGGCGTCCACGTCGGCAAACAATTGGTCTGCGGTCAGGGTGAGTGCCACGCTGGCCAGTGACACCGCCTCACCACGGGCAAACGGGTGCAGCACCCAAAACCCGTCGGCGCCGAGGCGATAACAGTCAGTGGTGCGGGTGTCCAGGTCAAGCAGCACGTATTCCTGCAGGCTGGGCAGGCTGCGGTATTGGCCAAATTTCAGCCCTCGGTCATAGGCGGCGGTGCTGGGGGACAGCACCTCGATGATCAGCTTGGGTTCGGTCTTGACCAGCGGGCTGGCGGCATCGAGTGGGCTGCAGGTCACCAGCACGTCGGGGTAAAAGTAGCTGTTGGCGGCAGCTACTTGCAGGCGCATGTCGCTCATGTAGGTGCGGCACGGGCTGCCGGTGAGGTGTTGGCGCAGGGCGATGTAAAGGTTTCCCGCCACTGTCACATGCCGGTCTTCGGCGCCCGCCATGGCAAACACCTCACCGTCCAGGTATTCATGCCGATCCAGTTGGGTGCTTTCCCAGGCCACATAGTCGTCGGCGCTAAAGGTCGCTTCGTGTGCGGGTCGTCCCATGGCAATGTCCTCTCAGGTGAATTGAAGGCCATTATCCGGGAGACTGAGTGGTTAGTGTGACCGGGCCATGTCCATATCCGCACCGTTGCGCTCGTCGGTGTACGGCGTGTTCTGGCTTGCGCGGCTGCTGTCATGACAACTGACGATCACGTTGCTCAAGGGTTTGTCCTTGTGCAGCACCTCCACAGCACAGCGGCCGTAGACGCTCTCAATGGTGGCGAGCAGGTTGCGGGCGTAGGGGGTTTCAAGGCGTCCATCCAGAATCAGGTTGACCAGCAACACGCCGCCTGGTGCCAGCGGGCGGCGTGTGTTCTGCCAAAACTCGCGCGTGACCAGATGGCCCGGAATCGACGTGTGACTGCTGAACACATCCACCACGACGGCATCAAAACGCAGCTCTGTACTGCGCACAAAACGGCGCGCATCGTCAACGACGAAGCTACCGCGAATGGGCGCCTTCAGGAAGCGCTGCTCGGCAATCTCGCGAATTTTGGGGTCAATGTCCACATAGGTGTAGCGGTTGCTGGGCTCCTGGTGTGACAAGGTGAACCCGCCCGCGCCCAGCACCAGAATGTCACGCCCGTATAGGCCAAGCTCATCCAAAATGATGTGGCGCAGGTGCTGCACGTAGCGGGCGTATTGTGGCGGCTGACTGTCGTCCATCACCGAGGCCAGCGAATTGTTAATCAAGAAAGCACGTGGGTTGATGAGTTCGTGCCGCACGATGGGTTTGACCGCATAGTCGGCATAGACGGTGTCGATTACCTCAGCGCTGGGTTGCAGGTTGATGCCAGTGGCTGCCAGGCCCACCACCATGGCCTTGCCCCAAGCCTGCCAGTTTCTCTCTGCCAGCAAGAGGCTGCCCATTGCCAGCAGCACGGCGCACACCAGCACGGCCGCCGAGACCCCCAGCCACTGCATCACCACCAGCGACAAACTGACCGAGCCCAGAAACGAGCCCAGTGTGGACCAGTACAAGGCGTAGCCACTGGCCTCGCCGGTGCGCAGATGTCTCATCAGGTTGGTAAGTACCGGCACGGTTTGCCCCAGCAGCCAGGCCACGGGGCACAACACGCCGCCAACAAACAGCAAATAGGCCAGCCAAGTGGGCTGAACCTGTGCAAACAGCCCATCCACCGTGACGCGCGCCAACCCGATGCCGACCAGCAACGCAGAGATTAAAAAATTGCGCGCCACCACTGTGGTGTACCGCTGCGACACCCGCGCCCCAGAGCCGTAGCCAAGCGCCAGCGCCAGCAAAAACAAGCCGATGGTGGGTGCGGTGACCACAATGGCGCTGCCCACATGTGGCACCAGGCGGCGCAATGCAATGATTTCTGCGCCCAGGGAGCAGAAGCCTTCGATGAACACAATAAGGTAGAGCAGGTTGCGGGGCACGATGGGGTTGTGAAGAGTGAGCGCCCATTACACCAATTTTGTCAAACGAATTTGGGCACATAGAAGACCGGTGCGACTGACACCAAATGGGATACGCTAAAAGGGAGAGTTCAGCGTATGAATCTATACTTGTATCCCTAATTGTGTAGGAGTTCACACATGGCAACCAACCTGGCATTGGATGATGAGTTGATCGAAGAAGCGCGCCAACTGGGTGGTCTGCGTACCAAAAAAGACGTGGTCACGCAGGCTTTGCTGGAGTATGTGCAGCGTCGCAGGCAGTCCAAGCTGCTGGATTTGTTCGGCAAGGTGGACTTTGAGGACGGTTTTGATGCCAAAGTGCAGCGCAGTGTGGGGCGGGCACCGTTGGCTGACTTATGAAAGTGCTGGTTGACACGTCGGTGTGGTCGGTGGCTCTGCGGCGGCCGAAAAACAGCGGTCTAGCTGCAGATCAACACCACACGGTCAAGGCGCTGGCAGACTTGGTGCGTGATGGCCGTGCGGTGCTGATGGGTGCGATTCGACAAGAACTTCTAAGCGGCATAAAAACACCAGGACAGTTTGAGGTTTTACGTGACAGTTTGACGGCTTTTGATGATTTGATCCTGCCGATGCCGGTGTATGAGTCGGCGGCACAGGCGTTCAATACCTGCCGAGCCAATGGGGTTCAGGGTTCCAACACTGATTTTTTAATTTGCGCTGCAGCCACTCACCACCAACTTCCCATCTTCACCTTGGACCATGGTTTTTTGCTGTACCAGCGGTGGCTGCCGATTGATCTTTACGCGCCGCAATAGCGACAATTTGGTGCACTGAACCCTATTAATATGCAACTCCCTTACGAACTTACCCTTGGCTGGCGCTACACGCGCGCTGGCCGCGCCACCCGACGCAACGGGTTTATCTCCTTCATCTCAGGCGTGTCGATGCTTGGCATTGCGTTGGGCGTGGCGGCACTCATCATTGTGCTGAGTGTCATGAATGGCTTTCAGAAAGAGGTTCGCGACCGCATGCTGGGCGTGGTCTCGCACATCGAGATTTTTGCCCCGAATGGTGAGG
Source organism: Burkholderiales bacterium (assembly GCA_038207945.1). Lineage (GTDB taxonomy): Bacteria > Pseudomonadota > Gammaproteobacteria > Burkholderiales > Burkholderiaceae_C > Rhodoferax. The sequence goes on along the minus strand of JBBQZG010000082.1, from coordinate 8,748 downwards.
CGCTGCCCGATGTGGCTCGCACGCTGGCTCAGGTCAAGGCCAATCCAGCGGTGGTGGGTGCTGCACCTTTTATAGCTACCCAGGCTTTGCTGGCAAGGGGTGAGGACATGAAAGGCACAATGGTCAGGGGCATCGACCCGGCCCGCGAGGGCGAGGTGACCGATCTGGCGCTGGAGCTCAAAAACACTGGTCTCAACCGGCTGATCCCTGGCGAATTTGGCGTGGTGTTGGGCGGTGAACTGGCCCGCAGCCTGGGTGTGGTCACCGGTGACAAGGTCACGCTGGTGGCCCCGAGCGGGCAGGTCACGCCAGCCGGTGTGGTGCCGCGCCTGAAACAAATGACCGTGGTCGGCACCTTTGATTCGGGTCACTTTGAATACGACTCTGGCCTGGTGCTGATGCACATTGAGGACGCCGCGCGCATTTTTCGGCTGGAAGGCCCAAGCGGTGTGCGTGTCAAGCTGCGCGACCTGCACCAGGCGCGCACCGTGGCCGCCGAGTTGGCGGGCACACTCACCGACAACCTGTTGATTCGCGACTGGACGCGCCAAAACCGCACCTGGTTTGCGGCGGTGCAGCTTGAAAAACGCATGATGTTCATCATCCTCACGCTCATCGTCGCGGTGGCGGCCTTCAATCTGGTGAGCACCCTGGTGATGACGGTAACCGACAAACGCGCCGACATTGCCATCCTTCGCACGCTTGGTGCCAGCCCGGGCAGCATCATGGGCATTTTTGTGGTGCAAGGCGCCATGGTGGGGGTGATTGGCACACTGGTGGGGCTGGGGCTGGGGCTTGGGGTGGCGTACAACATTGATGTGCTGGTGCCCGCGCTTGAAAAGCTGTTGGGCGCCACCTTCTTGCCGCGTGACGTCTACCTGATCAGCAGCATGCCGAGTGACCCGCAGCAGGCCGACATTTTGCCGATTGCCGTGATTTCTTTGGTGTTGGCCTTCCTGGCCACGCTTTACCCAAGTTGGCGTGCGTCGCAAGTCAATCCAGCCGAGGCGCTGCGTTATGAGTGATCCAACGATGTCTCCCAAACTGGTATTGAGTGCCCGTGGCCTGACCAAGCGCTTTACCGAAGGACGCCTGGACGTGACCGTGCTGCAAGGTGTTGACCTGGACGTGCACGCCGGTGACACCCTGGCCATTGTGGGTGCCTCGGGCTCAGGCAAAAGTACTTTGCTGCATCTGCTGGGTGGCCTGGACGCACCCACCAGTGGCTCAGTGATGCTGCTGGGGCAAGACCTTGCGCACCAGAGCGCCGCCGCACAAGGACGCTTGCGCAACCAGCATTTGGGGTTTGTCTACCAGTTTCACCATTTGCTGCCTGAATTCAGTGCGCTTGACAATGTCGCCATGCCCTTGTGGATCAGACGTATGGACCATGCTGAGGCAGCATTAATAGCTACTAAAATGCTAGCAAGTGTGGGTCTTGAAGGCCGCTTGCACCATCGCCCGGCAGAACTCTCTGGTGGTGAGCGCCAGCGCGTGGCGATTGCCCGCGCACTGGTGACACAACCGGCCTGCGTACTGGCTGACGAGCCCACTGGCAATCTGGACCGCAACACGGCGCAGGGCGTGTTTGACCTGATGTTGGAACTGGCCCGCACCCAGGGCACGGCGTTTGTCGTGGTCACGCACGATGCGGCGCTGGCTGCACGCTGTGCTCGCCAGTTCACCCTGGTGCAGGGAAAATTGGCGGTGGATGGGTAACTTTTTGGCGGCCAGTCTGAAATTTTCTGGCCAATTATTCAGGGCAAAAAATTCCGTTTGAGCAGGGAGTAAATCATGGGTGTTGAATGGTTAGACAGTTACAAAGTGGGTCATGAGGCGGTTGATACAACCAAAAAGAAACTGTTTGAACTGACCAATACGTTCTTGGCATCTGACGACCTGACCGTGCTGCGGCCGGTGATCGTGGCGCTTTGCAAGCAGGCTAAAGCGCACTTTGAACTTGAAGAAACCTTGATGCGTCGCATCAGCTTTCCTGACATGGAGGCGCACATGGCACAGCACCAAAAACTGTTGGACCGTCTGATTGGCCGCAGCATGGATGTCGGCAAAGGTTACATGAACAAACCCGCCATTGCCGCCCTGATGCAGGACTGGGCGGTCAACCATGTGCCGGTAGAAGACGCGCGGCTTGGGCAGTTTCTAGCCTCCAGCACAACCGACTGACACGCCCGATTGGGAAGCTTGGGCGTGAGATTCATTGACACCCATTGCCACCTGGATGCGCAGGAGTTTGGGCTTCTAGCCCATACAGAACGCGCACGAGCAACGCTTGAAAATGTCATTCATTGCGTGGTGCCTTCGGTAGAGGTGGCCAACTTCGCGGCGGTGCGCAAAGTTGCCCAGGCAGGCGGTGACAGTTACTGCCTGGGCATTCACCCCTTGTATGTCAGCCGCGCCCAAGATGACGACCTGAACCAGCTCGACGCTGCGCTTGAGCAGTACAAAGATGACCCGCGCCTCGTCGCTGTGGGCGAGATCGGGCTCGACTATTTTGTGCCTGAGCTGTGCGTGAGCCCATTGCGCCAGCGCCAGGAACATTTTTATCTGGCGCAACTCAAGCTGGCCCGCAAACACGACCTGCCAGTGGTGCTGCACTCGCGCCGTTCGGTCGATCAGATTCTCAAAGGGCTGCGCAATGTAGGGCACTCGGCCCAAGCGGCCAGTACCCATGGCAAGCCCAATCGCCCAGCGTGGCACGGCATCGCCCATGCCTTCAGCGGCAGCGCGCAACAAGCACAAGCCTTGATTGATTTGGGATTGAAGCTGGGTTTTGGCGGGGCCCTGACCTATGAGCGGGCCTTGCAACTGCGTCGTCTGGCCACTGCCTTGCCCCTGGACGCGATCGTGCTGGAGACCGATGCACCTGACATGCCGCCGCGCTGGCTCTACAAAACCGCCGAGCAGCGCAACTCGGGCGACCTGCAGGGCGTCAATTCACCCGCTGAGTTGCCCCGCATTGCGGCAGAGCTGGCAGCGCTGCGCGGCATCACTCTGGAAGAGCTGGCGCAGGTCACCACACGCAATGCAATGGCGGCGTTGCCCAGGTTAACCGCCTTGCTGCCGCAGCCCGGTCTCCAATGAACCCACGCCATCTGCTTGTCTGATTCACCTCCATTTCAAAGGACCCAACCCATGAACACTGCCAACCCGGAAATGCAAACTGTTGCACATATTCTCGCCAACTGCCGCACGGTGGCGGTGGTCGGCTTGTCACCCAAAACACACCGTGACAGTTTTCGCGTTAGCCAGTACATGCAGGCGCAGGGCTGGCGCGTGGTGCCGGTGAACCCGGTGGTGGCGGCAAGCGGTGAGCGCATTTTGGGTGAGAAGGTGTATGCCACCCTCACGGCAGCAGCGGGCGCTGAGGCCATTGACCTGGTCAACGTGTTTCGCAACAGCGCGGATGTGCCACCCATCGTCGATGAAGCCATTGCTTTGAAGTTGCCAGCGCTGTGGCTGCAGCTGGGCGTGCAGCATGATGATGCCTTGGCCAAGGCGCGCGCCGCAGGCATCCACGCGGTGCAAGACCGCTGCCTGATGGTTGACCACGCGCGCAGCGCATCCCAGCGGGGATAATTCGGGCATCTTGAAAAAAAACAACCACAACCTCCCCGAGGTCAATTTCTCCAACGACGGCTCGGTGCGCCACCTGCACCTGGGCACCGAATGGATTCAGGGTTCGATGTACCTGCAAGACCCGATTGCTCTTGTGCACGAATATGTGCAACGCATGATGGGCTGGCTGTTGTTTGTGGAGCCTGACACCGTGAAGGACCGCATCGCCATGCAACTGGGCCTGGGTGCCGGGTCGCTGACCAAGTTCTGCGCCAAAGAGCTGCGCATGAAAACCACCGCCATTGAGCTCAACCCGCAGGTGCTGGTGACTTGCCGTGGCTGGTTCAAGCTGCCGGCTGATAACCCGCTGCTGCAGGTGGTGCTGGCGGATGCCGCGCAGGAAATTCTCAACCCCAAATGGTGGGGCACGGTCGATGCGCTACAGGTGGATTTGTATGACCACGAGGCGGCCACACCGGTGCTTGACAGCCTACCGTTTTACAACCAGTGCCGCAGGCTACTTACCCCAGAGGGCTGCATGACGGTGAACCTGTTTGGTCGCGCATCAAGTTTTGTGCGAAGCGTCGAGAAAATCTCGGCCGCCTTTGGCAAAGAAGCCGTGTGGGCTTTCAAACCCACCCGTGAAGGCAACACCGTGGTGCTGGCACAGCACACGCCGAGCCGTCCCAAACGAGAGGTGTTGATGGCCCGCGCGAATGTGATCGAAGCCCGTTGGGGCTTGCCGGCTGACAAATGGGTGCGGGTGTTCAAGCCCATGCCGTCGTGAGCCACGCCGCCACACCCAAGCCGTCACAGGCCATGGCTTCTGGTCCGCTGGACTGGCGCAGCCTGGTGCAATGGCTGCGCGAAGATGAGGTGATCACGGCCGCCGAGGGCCAGCGCATACACACCCGCTGCGCCCAGGCCGAGAGCGTGCAGCACCCACTGGTGCGTCTGGCCAGCGTGGCCGTGCATCGCGCCATTGACGGCAAACCCATGGACATCGAGGCACTTGGGCAGTGGCTGGCCGCGCGCTCAGGTCTGACCTATTTGCGCATTGACCCGCTCAAGGTCGATGTGGGCAAAGTGGCCGACGCCATGAGTGCGGCCTATGCCCAGCGTCACAGAATTTTGCCGGTGCAGGTCACGCCGCATGAGGTGGTGGTGGCCACGGCAGAGCCCTTTTTAACCGACTGGGTCGCTGAAGTAGAGAGGCAGTCGCGCCGCAGCGTGCGCCGTGTGCTGGCCAACCCGCAGGAGATCACCCGCTATACCGCTGAGTTTTTTGCGCTGGCCAAATCCGTGCGCGCCGCCGCCAAGGCCGGCAACAACGCCAGTTCCAGCTTCGAGCAACTGGTAGAGCTGGGCAAGAGCAACAAGCAGCTCGACGCCAACGACCAAAGCGTAGTGCAGGTGGTGGACTGGCTCTGGCAATACGCATTTGACCAGCGCGCCAGCGACATTCACCTGGAGCCCCGGCGCGAGCAGGGCGTGATCCGGTTTCGCATCGACGGCGTGCTTCATCCGGTGTACCAGATGCCCATGGGTGTGCTGGTGGCCATGACGGCGCGCATCAAACTGCTTGGTCGCATGGACGTGGTGGAAAAACGGCGCCCGCAAGATGGCCGCATCAAAACGCGCAACCCATCGGGCAACGAGATTGAAATGCGCATCTCCACGCTGCCCACTGCCTTTGGCGAGAAGATGGTGATGCGTATTTTTGACCCCGACACCACTGTCAAAGACCTTGATGCGCTGGGTTTCTCAGTGCACGACGCACAGCGCTGGGAGGCTCTGGTCAAACGCCCCAATGGCATCATTCTGGTGACCGGCCCCACCGGCTCGGGCAAAACCACCACGCTGTATTCCACGCTCAAGCGCGTTGCCACCGAAGAAGTGAACGTGAGCACGGTGGAAGACCCGATCGAGATGATCGAGCCATCCTTTAACCAGACTCAGGTGCAGACGCAGCTTGATTTTGGCTTTCCCGAGGGCTTGCGTGCCCTGATGCGTCAGGACCCAGACATCATCATGGTGGGCGAAATCCGCGACCACGCCACCGCCGAGATGGCGGTGCAGGCGGCGCTCACTGGTCACCTGGTGTTCTCTACCCTGCACACCAACGACGCACCCAGCGCCGTGACGCGTTTGATGGAGCTCGGTGTGCCGTCCTATCTGATCAACGCCACGCTGTTGGGTGTGCTGGCGCAACGCCTGGTGCGCACCCTGTGTCCGCGCTGCAAGCTGCCCGACCCGGCAGCTTCGCGCGAGGCGCTGGCCGAGGTGGTGAAGCCATGGCAGCTCAATGGCTCATACAAGCCGTTCAAGGCGGTGGGTTGTGTGGACTGCCGGATGACTGGCTTCATGGGCCGCATGGGCTTGTACGAATTGCTGGTGGTCAGCGAGGCATTCAAGGAAAAAATCAATCGCGAGCCCAATGCCGATGCGCTCAAGCGCCAGGCTGTAGCTGACGGCATGCGCCCCCTGCGGCTGGCCGGCGCGCTGCGGGTTGCGGAAGGCTTGACGGTGCTCGACGAGGTGCTGTCAAGTACACCGCCGTTGACGTGACCACGTTTGCATCTTGATCTGCGTCTTGGGCAGTGTTTAGCGTGGAAAATCAGGCGGTTGAGACATTCAAGGATTTGGTCGATGCATATCAAAAGTCAAAAAGACTTTTACGCCGGTTTGCTGTTCACGCTGGTGGGCAGCGCGTTTGGTTGGGGTGCGCTGGACTACCAGGTGGGCACCAGCGCCCGCATGGGGCCGGGCTACTTCCCCATGATGCTTGGCGTGTTGCTGGCGCTGCTGGGTGGCGTCATGATGCTGCGCGCGGTGCTGGCCCTGCCGGACGGCGTGCAGGCCATTGGTCCATGGGCCTGGAAACCGCTGGCGGCCATCATTTCCGCCAACTTGTTGTTTGGCGTGGCGCTGGGCGGCCTGCCAAGCCTGAAGCTGCCTGCACTGGGCTTGATGCTGGGCATTTACTTGCTGACGTTCATGGCCTGCCTGGCCGGTGAGCGCTTCAAATTCAAGGAAGCTGCGCTGCTGGCCACGGCGCTGGCGGGCTTGAGTTATCTTGCCTTTGTGCTGCTGCTCAAACTGCAGTTGCCCGTGTGGCCCGTTTTTGTAACGGGGGCTTGACCGTGGAGTTGTTTGAGCATTTGGCGCTTGGTTTTGGCGTGGCCTTCACGCCCGTGAACCTGATGTATGCCTTTGTCGGCTGCCTGCTGGGCACACTGATTGGCGTGCTGCCTGGCATCGGGCCGCTGGCCACCATCGCCATGCTGCTGCCCGCCACTTATGCGCTGCCGCCGGTGGCCGCGCTCATCATGCTGGCAGGCATATATTACGGCGCGCAATATGGTGGCTCCACCACGGCCATCCTGGTTAACTTGCCGGGCGAAGCGTCGTCGGTGGTGACGGTGATCGACGGTTACCAGATGGCGCGCAAGGGACGCGCCGGGCCGGCCCTGGCAGCAGCGGGCATAGGCTCGTTTTTTGCTGGCTGTGTTGGCACACTGGTGCTGGCCGCTTTTGCTGTGCCGCTGACTGAAGTGGCCTTTCTGTTTGGCCCTGCAGAGTATTGCGCGCTGATGGTGCTTGGCCTGGTGGGTGCGGTGGTGCTGGCATCGGGTGATTTGCTCAAAGCCTTTGGCATGATTTTGCTGGGCTTGCTGTTGGGGCTGGTCGGCACCGATGTGAATTCAGGCGTGGCACGCTTCAGTTTTGATATTCCCGAATTGACCGACGGCATTGGCTTCATCGTGATTGCCATGGGCATGTTTGGCTATGGCGAAATCATCAGCAACCTGAGCCACCCAGACAGCAAACGTGAGGTGTTCACTGCCAATGTGACTGGGCTGATGCCGAGCCGGCTGGACTTCAAACGCATGTGGCCGGCCATTTTGCGCGGCACCGGGCTGGGTTCTGTGCTGGGTATCCTGCCGGGCGGCGGTGCCGTGATGGCTGCCTTCGCCGCGTACACGATAGAAAAAAAGACCCGGCTCCAGCCCGGCGAGGTGCCCTTTGGCGAGGGCAATATCCGGGGCGTTGCCGGTCCCGAGGCGGCCAACAACGCCGCCTCACAAACCTCGTTCATTCCACTGCTCACCCTGGACATTCCGCCCAATGCGGTGATGGCGCTGATGGTGGGTGCCATGACCATTCACAACATTCAGCCCGGCCCGCAGGTCATGACCAGTAACCCCGAGCTGTTCTGGGGCTTGATTGCCTCCATGTGGATCGGCAACGCCATGCTGATTGTGTTGAACCTGCCCTTGATCGGCATCTGGATCAGGCTGCTCAGCGTGCCCTACCGTTGGATGTTTCCGGCGATTGTGCTGTTTTGCGCTATTGGTGTGTACAGCACCAACAACAATACCTTTGACATCTGGATGCTAGGCCTGTTCGGGGCGGCGGGTTATGTGTTCATCAAGCTCGGCATGGAGCCGGCGCCGCTGTTGCTGGGATTTATTCTGGGTCCGATGATGGAAGAAAACCTGCGCCGCGCGCTGCTGCTCTCAAGAGGTGACTGGAGCGTGTTTGCCACCCGGCCACTGTCCGCAGGTTTGCTTTTGGCCGCATTGGCCTTGCTGGTGTTGGTGCTGCTGCCGGCCATTCGGAAAACCCGTGAAATTGCGTTTGTTGAAGACTAGCCACGTCACTCAACAAATATATAACAAATTGGCTTCTAGCCCATATGAATAAAGCGCATATAGCTCCTAAAGAGCTAGCAACTGGTTTGATCCTGGCAACCCTTGGTGCGATTGCCTTCAGTGGCAAGGCCATCATCGTCAAGCTGGCATATCGCCATGGCGTGGACGCGGTCACGCTCATCATGTACCGCATGCTGTTTGCGCTGCCGATTTTTGCCGTGATGGCCTGGTGGTCCAGCCGCGGCAAACCAAGCCTGACCAGGCGCGACTGGTGGGGCATTCTGGGGTTGGGTTTTACCGGCTATTACCTGGCCAGCTTTCTGGACTTTGCCGGCCTGGCGTACATCAGCGCCTCGCTGGAGCGGCTGATTTTGTATTTGAACCCCACGCTGGTGCTGCTGCTGGGTCTGGTGCTGTACAAGCGTCACATCGGCCGGCGCCAGGCGTTTGGCATGGCGATCAGTTACGCGGGAGTGATTCTGGTGTTTGGTCATGAGATCAGTTTTGCCGGTGCGGA
>JBBQZG010000081.1:0-14719 GCA_038207945.1 Burkholderiales bacterium | reverse complement strand
ACCCCTTCGATCACCGACACTTTGCCGTCGATCTGGATGTTGGCGCCCAGGCGCACCATCTCGTTGACGTGCATGAACCGGTTCTCAAAAATAGTCTCCGTCACCAAGGCCGTGCCATGAGCCACCGCATTGAGCGCCATGAACTGCGCCTGCATGTCGGTCGGAAAACCCGGGTATTCGGTGGTGCGAAAGCTCTGGGCTTTGAGTTGGCGGGCACCCGCAGACTGCACCCGAATGCCGTCGGGTGTTTTGCTGATCGTCACACCCGCATCACGCAGTTTCTCGACCACCGCCTCCAGGTGGTCAATGCGGCCATGCTGGGCCAGCACATCGCCACCGGTGACAGCCACGGCACACAAAAAGGTGCCGGCTTCAATGCGGTCTGCCACCACCTGGTGGGTGCAACCGTGCAGGACGTCAACCCCTTGAATACGGATGCGGCTGGTGCCATGGCCGTCAATTTTTGCGCCCATGCTGATCAGCATCTCGGCCAAATCGGCAATCTCGGGCTCTTGGGCGGCATTTTCCAGAATGGTTTCCCCTTCAGCCAGGGTCGCAGCCATCATGAAGTTTTCAGTCCCGGTGACCGTCACCATGTCGGTGGCAATGCGCGCGCCTTTGAGCCGGGTGCGCCCAGCGGGCAGCTTGGCCACCATGTAGCCGTGTTCAACCACAATCTCTGCGCCCATGGCCGTCAGGCCCTTGATGTGCTGGTCAACCGGGCGCGACCCAATCGCGCAGCCGCCCGGCAGCGACACCTTGGCGTGGCCAAAACGGGCCAGCAGCGGGCCCAGCGCCAGCACCGACGCCCGCATGGTTTTCACCAGCTCATACGGGGCCTCGGGAAGGATTGGGTCGGCAGCGTGAAAGCGCAAGCCACCGCGCTCACCGAAGGTTTCGCTGGTCACACCCATGTGCGCCAGCAAGGTGCGCATGGTGGCTACATCCTTGAGGCGTGGCACGTTGTGCAGCGTGACTGGCTCGGCCGTCAGCAGTGCGGCACACAGCTCGGGCAAGGCCGCGTTTTTTGCACCGGAAATCGTCACCGTGCCGTTCAGGGAACAGCCCCCGCGTATCAAAATTTTGTCCATGGACTCAGGCGGTTTGGTTGGCCCACTCGGTGGGCGTGAAAGTTTTCATGGACAAGGCGTGAACTTCGTCGGTTTTCATTTTGACCCCAAGCGTGGCATACACGCGCTGATGCCTGGCAATGGGGCGCTTGCCCTCGAATTCAGTAGACACGATCGTGGCATACCAGTGTCTGCCGTCCCCTTCGACCGTCAAGTGGTCACAGGGCAATCCGACGGCAATCATTTGTTTTAATTCATCAGCAGTCATAACTTTAGTTCCTTGCATGACAGACCAGTGGGTCTGCCCTCATCTGTTTGAAAACCTTGCGACACAAGCCATCGGTGGCGCTGCGCCCTGGCTCAACGCCTCAAGAGCGAATTTTGTATCCCGAGCGCAGCAGCCACAGTGCCCAGATGCTCACCACCACGGTGGCCGATGCCACCACACCCAGGCTGAGCCACGGCGACACATCACTGGCACCAAAAAAACCGTAACGAAAGCCGTCAATCATGTAGAAAAACGGGTTGAAATGGCTGACCGTTTGCCAGAAGGTCGGCAAGGAGTGGATCGAATAAAACACCCCGCTCAGAAAGGTCATGGGCATCACCACAAAGTTCTGAAACGCGGCAAGTTGGTCAAACTTTTCAGCCCACAGCCCGGCGATCAGGCCGAGAGACCCCATCAAGGTGGCCCCGAGCACGGCAAACGCCAAAATCCAGAGCGGCGCAACAAAGCTCAGGTCAGTGAAAAAAGCGGCCACCAACAACACCCCCAGCCCAACCACCAGGCCACGAAACACCGAGGCGCCCACATAGGCCACAAACCAATGCACATAAGACAGGGGCGTGAGCAACAAAAACACCAGGTTGCCCATGACCTTGCTCATGATCAACGACGATGAGCTGTTGGCAAACGCGTTTTGCAGCAAGCTCATCATGGCCAACCCCGGGACGAGAAAGGCGGTGTAACTCACTTGGTCGTAGACCTTGACGTGGGCCTCCAGCGCATGGCCAAAGATCAGCAAATACAGCATGGCCGTGAGCACCGGCCCAGCAATGGTTTGCGCAGCCACACGCCAGAAGCGCAGCACTTCCTTGTAAAAGAGCATTTGCCAGCCGGTCATGGTGCGCTGCCTTCGGTTGGCGTGCCGTGCTGCTTCATCACGTCCAGAAACACATCTTCGAGGTCAGCACGGCGGATTTCGATGTCATGCGCCACCAGGCCGGCCTCACGCACGGCGGCCAGATAACGCTCTACCGCCAGCGCGTCCTGCGCCGGGAACTGCACCACGCGCCCGGTGACCCGCGCACCGGTGGCCAGTGCAGGCGGCAACTCACCGTCAATTTTGAACCGGAGCACGTTGCTGGACGCTGCCTTGAGCAGGGCACTGGTGCTGTCAAGTGCCACCACTTTGCCGGTTTTGAGCATGGCAATGCGGCCACACAGGGCCTCGGCTTCTTCCAGATAGTGTGTGGTCAACAGCACGGTGTGGCCCTGCTTGTTGAGCTTGGCAATGAAATGCCACAGGGTCTGGCGCAATTCCACGTCGACACCTGCAGTGGGTTCATCCAGCACGATCACCGGCGGCTTGTGCACCAGCGCCAGCGCCACCAGCACCCGGCGCTTCATGCCGCCTGAGAGCGCCCGCATGTTCGCATTGGCTTTGTCGGTGAGACCCAGGCTCTCCAGCAGTTCGTCAATCCAGGCATCGTTGCGACGCACGCCAAAGTAACCCGACTGAAAGCGCAGGGCTTCGCGCACGTTGAAAAAGGGGTCAAACACCAACTCTTGCGGTACCACACCCAGCGCGCGACGGGCAGCAGCAAAGTCTGTCTGCACATCGTGGCCCATGACGCTGACCCGCCCGGAAGTGGCTCTGCCAAGTCCAGCCAGAATCGTGATCAGGGTAGTTTTGCCTGCGCCATTGGGGCCCAGCAGCCCAAAAAACTCTCCCGCCTGGATGTCCAGGCTGACGTGATCGAGCGCCAGAAAGGTGCCGCCCTGCGGGCCGCGTGGGGAGGGGTAACTTTTGGTAACCGACTGGAATGAGATGGCGGGCATAGGGGCCGCTATTTTACCGGGGAGGTTCAGCCTTGGGCTGGCAACAATTCGTCAATGCCATACAGCCGTGCCAAATCGTTCAAACGCGTCGGTATACCTTGCAACACCAGGGTTTTACCCGCCTGCAACACAGCCCGGCGCAGTTCCAGCAACACGGCCAAGGCAGTGGAGTCAAACCGCACCAGGGCACTGGCGTCCACCGCCACACGGCTTGATGACTCGGTGCGTAGCGCCAGCAGCATCTCTGCCAGGGTTGCCGCCGCTGTGGTGTGCAGCAAGGTGTCAGGCAGTCTCAGCATGACTAGACCTTGGCAGGCTTTGCTGTCTTGGCAGAACTGGCTGGACTGGATGAAGTAGCCGCATTGGATTTGTTGCGCTCGGTCAGCGTGGCAATCAGACCATCAATGCCTTTGGCGTTGATTTCCTGGGCAAACTGGCTACGGTAGGTATCCACCAGCCACACCCCCAGCACATTCAGGTTGAAAATCTTCCAGCCCGCACCCACGCCGGGTGTTTTCTCCATTTTGTAGTCCAGTTGCGCGGGGTCACCACGGCCTTTGATCAAGGTGCGCACGGTCACTTCTTTGTCTTCAGGTGCAGCTCGCAGTGGTTTGACCTCGAAACTCAAATTTTTGGCCTGACTCATGGCGCCGGCATAGGTGCGTACCAACAGGGTCTTGAATTCGCTTTCGAGGCGTTTGCGCTGCTCAGGTGTCGCCTGGCGCCAGCCCGGGCCCACAGCAGACGCCGTCATACGCTGAAAATTGACATGCGGCATGACCTTCTCGTCGACCAGTTCCATGATGCGTGACACATTGCCAGTTTGCACAGCTGCATCCGCCTGAATGGTGTCCAGGGCCTCTTTGGTCAAACGCTTGATCAAGGCATCAGGCGCTTCATCGGCGGCATGCACGGGCAGCGCGGTCAACAAAGAAGCGCCGGCGGCCAGTGCCAAAAGCCATTGGGTTAAAAGACGTCGTTTCATGTTTTGTGGCTTTCAAAAAAAATTAGTTGACAGGCTCGCCGGCCGGGACGGGCTCGACTTCATCAGGCGGATTGCCGTCATACACTGAATTGCGGCGCCGCTGCAAATGGGCGTCGCGGGTGAAGGTGTAGGGGTCAAGCGCCACCTGATCAAGCAGTTGTGTGGCATCCAGCAAGCGGGCACGTCGGTCCAATAAATTCAAGGCGGTGGCTGAGTTGCGCGTGGCCACATCACTGATGCCGGACACAAGATTGCCTTGGGCATCTACCGGCAACGCGGCAGTGTCACGCACGGTTGACGGCCCAAGCAATGGCAACACGATATAGGGGCCTGCACCGACACCCCAATAGCCCAGCGTCTGGCCAAAGTCTTCGGTGTGCCGCTCGATGCGCATTTCAGAGGCAATGTCCAGCACGCCGCCAAGCCCAAAGAAGGTGTTGACACCAAAGCGCACCAGGTTGTTGCCTGCCGCCTCGCCCTTGAGTTGCAGCGCGCTGTTGACGGCAGACCAGGCGTCTTGCAAATTGCCGAAGAAATTGTTCACCCCAGTCCGGATCGGCGAGGGCAACACGTCCCGATAAGCCGTCGCCACTGGTTTGAGCACCGCCCGGTCAACCGCGTCATTGAGGTGATACACACCCCGGTTAAAAGGCTCCAGCGGGTCTCGGGGATTGGCGTTGGGGCCGGTGGCACAACCAGTGAGCGCCAACAGTGCCAAGAATGACAACGCCAGCGAACTACGGTGCAAAAAACCAGTTTGCGACTTGAAAATTTTTCTCATTTTTTTTCCTATTTGACACTGCTAACGGCGGATGCAGGTGCGACCGGTTCAGCCGCCTTGTTGAACAAAACCTGACTGATCAGGTTTTCAAGCACCACAGCCGACTGGGTGCTTGAAATGGTGTCCCCCGCGGCCAGCGTCTTTTCATCTGCACCGGGCTCAATGCCCAAGTACTGCTCACCGAGCAATCCACTGGTCAAAATCTTGAGTGAGCTGTCTTTGGGGAAGACATAGCGGCTCTCCATCTCCAGCGTGATCACCGCCTGGAAAGACTTGTCGTCAAAGCTGATGTCTTCAACCCGGCCCACCACAACGCCGGCGCTGCGCACGGCCGCCTTGGGTTTGACGCCGCCCACATTGTCAAACTTGGCCGTCACCGAGTAGGTTTTCTGGAAGTTCAGACTCAGCAGGTTAGCGGACTGCAGAGCCAAAAACAAAATGGCCACCGCGCCAATCAAGACAAATAAACCCACCCAAACATCATTTTTCGAACGTTGCATAACTTCCTCTTATTCAGTAAGGACAGGGCTTGTTCGCTTAGCACGAGCAGCGCACGTCCCGCAAACTCTCAACCCATCAAATCGTAAACATCATGGCTGTCAGGATGAAATCCAGGCCCAGCACGGCGAGTGATGCCACCACCACGGTCCGGGTGGTCGCACTTGCCACACCCTCAGGCGTGGGTTGCGCCTCAAAGCCCTGCAATAGCGCGACAAAAGTCACCGTAAATCCAAACACCACACTTTTGACAATGCCATTGCCTACGTCTTTCCAGACATCCACACCGCCTTGAATCTGGCTCCAGAACGAGCCGGCATCGACGCCAATCATGAGCACCCCCACGACCCAGCCGCCAATGATGCCCATGGCACTGAACACCGCGGCCAGCAACGGCATGGTGATCACACCCGCCCAGAAACGCGGCGCAAGAATGCGTTGTACCGGGTCAACCGCCATCATTTCCATGACACTGATTTGCTCGCCCGCCTTCATGAGGCCAATCTCGGCGGTGAGCGACGTGCCCGCCCGCCCGGCAAACAACAAGGCCGTGACCACCGGTCCGAGTTCGCGGACCAGGCTGAGTGTGACCAACACGCCCAAGGCTTCGGAGGACCCGTAGCGCTGCAAGGTGTAGTAACCCTGCAAGCCAAACACAAAGCCGACAAACAACCCCGACACCGCAATGATGGCCAGAGAATAATTACCCAAAAAATGAATCTGGTCGCGAATCAGGCCAAAACGCTTCAGGCTCCCCACCAGGGTGGCAAGCAGCCGTACAAAAAGCCGGGCGCCCTGCCCCATGTCCGCCAGTTGCCGGCGCGCGGACAGTCCGATGTCAGCAGGTTTGTACCAGCTCATGCACGCTCTCCCACACCAAAATCTTCGGCAATCGAGGGCCCTGGGTAATGAAAACGCACAGGCCCGTCCGACAGGGCATTCACATACTGGTAAACCAGAGGATCAGTGCTTTGGCGCACCTGGTCTGGTGTGCCTTCCATGGCAATTTTTCCATTGGCCAAAATAACCACGTGATCAGAAATCGCGAAGGTTTGCTCCAGTTCGTGCGAGACAAACACACTGGTCAGCCCCATCGAATCATTGAGTTGCCGGATCAAACGGGCTGCAGTTGCCAGGGATATCGGGTCCAGGCCGGAGAAAGGCTCGTCGTACATTACCAGTTCAGGGTCCAGCGCAATGGCACGTGCCAAGGCAATACGGCGCGCCATACCGCCCGATAAATCACTGGGCATGAGATCGCGCGCGCCACGCAGGCCCACGGCATTGAGCTTCATCAAGACAATGTCCCGAATCAGCGCCTCGGGCAAATTGGTGTGCTCACGCAGTGGGAAGGCGACGTTCTCGAACGCAGACAAGTCAGCAAACAGTGCACCAAACTGGAACAACATGCCCATGCGGCGACGGGCTGCGTAAATTTGCGGCTGGTCCATGGGCGTGACATCTTGCCCATCAAACAGCAATTGGCCTGACTGCGCTCTGTTTTGACCACCAATCAGCCGCAGAATCGTGGTTTTCCCACCACCCGATGCGCCCATCAAAGCCGTGACTTTGCCTCGCGGAATAGACAAGGATATGTCGTCCAGCACCACCCGCTCACCGTAACCAAAGGTGAGATGTCGCAGTTCAACGAGAGCGTCTGATGAGGATGGGGGCATATAAAAAAAGAAAGGCCGGGGCATACCCGGCCGCTCGATCATACGGGATTACACCTAGTGCCGAGCTCGCACTGTCGTATGACCACGACATCAACGCGGCAGATTGCTGAATCCCATCAGGAATTCATCGACTGCACGGGCTGCTTGACGGCCCTCACGAATAGCCCATACCACCAGACTCTGGCCACGGCGCATGTCACCCGCAGCGAAAACTTTGGCCACATTCGTGACATAGCCGCCGGCAAAGTCGGTGCCGGCTTTGGCATTGCCACGGACATCCTTCTCCACACCAAACGCGTCCAGCACGGTCGCCACCGGGTTGACAAAACCCATGGCCAGAAACACCAGGTTCGCCGGGTGAACTGTCTCGGTACCCGCAATTTCTACCATCTTGCCGTCTTTGAACTCGACGTGCACGGTTTTCAGACCCGTGAGTTTGCCTTTTTCACCAATGAACTCCTTGGTCGACACCGCAAATTCACGCACACAACCCTCTTCATGGCTGGAACTGGTGCGCAACTTCATGGGCCAATACGGCCAGGTCATGGGCCGGTCTTCTTCGACTGGCGGCTGGGGCATGACCTCAAACTGGGTCACGCTGGCGGCACCATGGCGATTGCTGGTGCCCACGCAGTCTGAACCCGTATCACCACCGCCAATGACGATGACGTGTTTGCCATCGGCGCGCAACTGGTGCTTGAGCTTGTCGCCGGCGTTGACCTTGTTTTGCTGGGGCAAAAATTCCATGGCGAAGTGAATGCCATTCAAGTCGCGGCCTGGCACAGGCAAATCGCGCGACTGCTCGGAGCCACCTGTGAGCAGCACAGCATCAAATTCGGCTTGCAACTGGGCTGCAGACACCGTTTCTTTGGCGAAATTGGTCACTTTGGAGCCTTTGGGCATCTCGCCTACCAGCACCCCGGTGCGCATGGTGACACCCTCGGCCACCAGTTGTTCCACACGGCGGTCAATGTGGGTCTTTTCCATCTTGAAATCTGGAATGCCATAACGCAGCAGGCCACCCACACGGTCATTTTTTTCAAACAAGGTGACGTCATGGCCAACCCGCGCCAACTGCTGCGCGGCCGCCATGCCGGCCGGGCCAGAGCCCACTACCGCCACTTTTTTGCCGGTTTTGATCTTGGCCGGTTGTGGCTTGACCCAACCCTCGGCCCAAGCGCGGTCAATGATGGCGTGCTCTATGCTCTTGATGCCGACCGGCAACTGATTCACATTGAGCGTGCAAGCCGCTTCGCAAGGTGCCGGGCAAATGCGCCCAGTGAACTCGGGGAAGTTGTTGGTGCTGTGCAGCACATCAATGGCTTCTTTCCAGTCGCCGTGGTAGACCAGGTCATTAAAGTCGGGAATGATGTTGTTCACCGGGCAACCGCTGTTGCAAAAAGGCGTACCGCAGTCCATGCAGCGCGCGGCCTGCACGGTAGCGGCCTTGTCGTCCAGGCCAATCACGAACTCTTTGAAATTCTTCAAGCGCTCAGGCACGGGCTTATAGCCCTCTTCCACGCGCTGAAATTCCATGAAACCAGTTATTTTTCCCATGATGTTTTCCTATGTGTCTGATGTCAGCAGCGTCTTACTTGGCCACAACTGCTTCTTTTTTTGTAGCTGCTTTCGCACGCTCTGCTTGGGCTAGAGCCCCTTTTTTCGCATAAAGCTCACCCAAAGCGCGCTTGTACTCGTTGGGGAACACCTTGACAAATTTGGCACGTGCAGTGTCCCAGTTGTCGAGCAACTCACGGGCACGGCGGCTGCCGGTCCAGCGGTTATGGTCTTCCAGCAATTTTTTCAGCTGCGCTTCGTCACTTAAACCACGGTGCCACAGGCTCTCGTTGATGGCTTCTTTTTGCTCGGCCGCCGGCAACACCTTGTCAAGCGACACCATGGCGGTGTTGCAACGCTTGGCAAACTTGCCGTCTTCGTCGTACACATAGGCAATACCACCGCTCATGCCGGCCGCAAAGTTGCGCCCTGTCACCCCCAGCACCGCCACGGTGCCGCCGGTCATGTACTCGCAACCGTGGTCACCGGTGCCTTCCACCACGGCTGTGGCACCCGACAGGCGCACCGCAAAACGCTCGCCGGCCACGCCGCTCAAGAACGCCTCGCCGCTGGTCGCGCCATACATCACGGTGTTGCCCACGATGGTGTTTTTGGTGGCTTCGCCACGGAAATCAATGCTGGGGCGCACCACCACGCGGCCACCGCTCAAGCCCTTGCCGGTGTAGTCATTGGCATCACCAATCATGTAGAGCGTGATACCGCGCGCCAGGAAGGCACCAAAAGACTGGCCACCGGTGCCTTCGAGCTGAATGCGAATGGTGTCATCTGGCAGCCCTTCAGGGTGCGCCTTGGTTACTGCACCAGACAACATGGCACCCACGGAACGGTTCACGTTGCGCGCCACTTCAATGAACTGCACGCGCTCGCCCTTGTCAATCGCCGCACGGCTCTTGGCAATCAGCACGTTGTCCAGCGACTTTTCCAGACCGTGGTCTTGCCATTCGGTTTGGAAGCGCGGCACGTCGGCGGGCACGTTGGGTTGGGCAAACAGGCGACTAAAGTCCAGGCCACTGGCTTTCCAGTGATGCAGTCCGGCGCGCATGTCCAGCAGGTCAGAGCGGCCAATCAGGTCATCAAACTTGGCAATGCCCAGCTGGGCCATGATCTGGCGAACTTCTTCGGCGATGAAAAAGAAGTAGTTCACCACGTGCTCAGGCTTGCCAGAGAATTTGGCGCGCAGTGCTGGGTCTTGCGTGGCCACGCCTACCGGGCAGGTGTTCAGGTGGCACTTGCGCATCATGATGCAGCCTTCCACCACCAGCGGTGCGGTGGCAAAGCCAAACTCGTCTGCACCCAAAAGTGCGCCAATGGCGACGTCACGTCCGGTCTTCATCTGGCCATCTGCCTGCACGCGAATGCGGCTGCGCAAGCGGTTAAGCACCAGGGTTTGCTGGGTTTCGGCCAAGCCGATTTCCCACGGGCTGCCGCAATGTTTGATCGACGACCAGGGTGAGGCACCCGTGCCGCCATCATGCCCGGCAATCACCACGTGGTCGGCCTTGCACTTGGCCACACCAGCAGCGATGGTGCCCACGCCAATTTCACTCACCAGCTTGACGCTGATGCTGGCTTGGGTGGACACGTTTTTCAGGTCATGAATGAGTTGCGCCAGGTCTTCAATCGAGTAGATGTCGTGGTGTGGCGGCGGCGAAATCAGGCCCACGCCGGGCACCGAATAACGCAGCTTGCCAATGTAGTCCGACACCTTGGCACCGGGCAGCTGACCGCCCTCGCCCGGCTTGGCCCCTTGCGCCATCTTGATCTGGATTTGATCGGCACTGCCCAGGTACTCGGCGGTCACACCAAAACGGCCCGAGGCCACCTGCTTGATGCGCGAACGCAAGCTGTCGCCGTCTTGCAGAGGTAAATCAACCTCAACCACGTCATTGCCAATCACGCTCTTCAAAGAGTCACCGAGTTTGATCGGGATGCCTTTGAGCTCGTTGCGGTAACGCGCCGGGTCTTCACCGCCCTCACCGGTGTTGCTCTTGCCCCCGATGCGGTTCATGGCTACCGCCAGCGTGGCGTGGGCTTCGGTGGAAATCGAACCCAGCGACATGGCACCGGTGGCAAAACGCTTGACGATTTCCTTGGCGCTTTCCACTTGGTCAATCGGGATCGCTTTGGCCGGGTCAATCTTGAACTCAAACAGACCACGCAGCGTCATGTGGCGCTTGCTCTGGTCGTTGATGATCTGGGCGTATTCCTTGTAGGTGTTCCAGTTGTTGGCGCGGGTGCTGTGCTGCAGCTTGGCAATCGCGTCTGGCGTCCACATGTGCTCTTCGCCTCGGGCGCGCCAGGCGTATTCGCCACCCGTATCCAGGCGGTTGGCCAGCACCGGGTCAGCGCTGAAGGCGGCCTTGTGCATGCGGATGGCTTCTTCAGCAATCTCGAACACACCAATGCCTTCCACACGGCTGGGGGTGCCGGTGAAGTATTTCTCGATGGTGTCGGTTGACAGCCCGATGGCCTCGAACAGCTGCGCCCCGCAGTAGCTCATGTACGTGCTGACACCCATTTTGGACATGATCTTGGACAAGCCCTTGCCCACGGCCTTAACGTAGTTGTAAATGGCTTTGTCAGCGCTCAACTCGCCCGGCAGGTCCTTGCAGATGCTGGCCAGCGTTTCCATTGCCAAATAGGGGTGAACGGCTTCGGCACCGTAACCCGCCAGCACGCCAAAGTGATGCACTTCACGGGCCGTGCCGGTTTCAACCACCAAGCCCGCCGTGGTGCGCAAGCCTTCACGCACCAGGTGCTGGTGAATGGCAGACAAGGCCAGCAGCGCGGGAATGGCCACCTGCGTGGCGTTGATGGCACGGTCGCTGATGATCAGAATGTTGTGGCCGCTCTTGATGGCGTCCACCGCTTCGGCGCACAGTGAGGCCAATTTGGCCTCGACACCTTCACGGCCCCAGGTCAGCGGATAGGTGATGTCGAGCGTGTAGCTGCGGAACTTGCCGTTGGTGTGCTTGGCAATGTCACGCAACTTGGCCATGTCGGCAAAGTTAAGCACCGGCTGACTCACTTCCAGACGCATCGGCGGGTTGACCTGGTTGATGTCGAGCAGGTTGGGCTTGGGGCCGATGAAGCTGTTGAGGCTCATCACAATCGCTTCACGGATCGGATCGATCGGCGGATTCGTCACTTGAGCGAACAACTGCTTGAAGTAGTTGTACAGCGGCTTGTTTTTGTCGCTCAAGACCGCCAGTGGGCTGTCGTTGCCCATCGAGCCAATCGCTTCTTCGCCGTTGGCCGCCATGGGCGCAATCAAAAACTTCAGGTCTTCCTGCGTCATGCCAAACGCTTGCTGACGGTCCAGCAAGTTGCCTTCAGACTCTGCCGCGCTGGCAGGTTCACCACCACCTTGCACATCATCCAGGCGAATGCGCAGGTTTTCGATCCACTGCTTGTAGGGCTTGCTGTTGGCCAGGCCTGATTTCAGCTCTTCGTCGTCGACCATGCGCCCCTGTTCGAGGTCGATCATGAACATCTTGCCGGGCTGCAGGCGCCACTTGCGCACAATCTTGTTCTCGGGGAACGGCAACACGCCGGACTCGGACGCCATCACCACCAGATCGTCGTCAGTGATGCAGTAGCGTGACGGGCGCAGGCCGTTGCGGTCCAGCGTGGCACCAATCTGGCGACCGTCGGTGAACACAATGCTGGCCGGGCCGTCCCACGGCTCCAGCATGGCGGCGTGGTATTCGTAGAACGCGCGGCGGCGCTCGTCCATGGTGGTGTGGTTTTCCCATGGCTCAGGGATCATCATCATCACCGCCTGGCTGATCGGGTAGCCGGCCATGGTGAGCAACTCAAGGCAGTTGTCAAACGTGGCTGTGTCGGACTGGTGCGCAAAGCTGATCGGGTAAAGCTTTTGCAGGTCAGCGCCCAGCACAGGTGAGCTCATCACGCCTTCGCGCGCCTTCATCCAGTTGTAATTGCCCTTGACGGTGTTGATTTCACCGTTGTGCGCCACATAGCGGTAGGGGTGTGCCAATGGCCACTCAGGGAAGGTGTTGGTCGAAAAACGCTGATGCACCAGACCCAAGGCAGATTCGCAGCGCGGGTCTTGCAAATCAAGGTAATAGGTACCCACCTGGTCTGCCAGCAACAGGCCTTTGTAAATCACCGTGCGCGTGGACATGCTGGGCACGTAATATTCTTTGCTGTGCTTGAGTTTGAGCGCCTGGATGTGCGCACTGGCGGTCTTGCGGATCACATACAGCTTGCGCTCCAGCGCGTCCTGCACGATCACGTCGTTGCCACGGCCAATAAAGATTTGTTTCAGGACAGGTTCTTTTTTGCGCACGTTGGGCGACATCGGCATGTCGCGGTCGACCGGCACATCGCGCCAGCCAAGCAACACCTGGCCCTCGGCCTTGACGGCGCGCTCGAGCTCCTGCTCGCAGGCCTGCCGACTGGCATTTTCCTTGGGCAAAAACACCATGCCCACACCGTATTCACCGGGTGGCGGCAGCGTGACACCCTGCGCTGCCATTTCCTCACGGTAAAGTGCATCAGGCAACTGAATCAAGATGCCTGCACCGTCACCCATCAGCTTGTCGGCACCCACCGCGCCTCGGTGATCCAGGTTTTCAAGAATCTTGAGCGCATTTTTCACGATGTCATGCGACTTCACGCCCTTGATATGGGCCACAAAACCCACCCCGCAAGCGTCATGCTCTTGAGATGCTGAATACAAACCATTGTCTTGGAGATGCTTGATCTCGGCTGCCGTCGTCATGCGCGCGCTCCTAAAAAGTGTCAGATGTCTTCACTTTACCGCATTGCAGCATCCATGCCAAACAAAATAATTGGGGTCAGATTCCAATTATTTCCAAAAAAACAATTTTTTTAATTAATTAGGGACACATTAAAATAATAGCTGACAGCGATTTATTTATAAAGGCTAGAGGCTTATTTGATGCTTAACTTATTGACAGACTGAGGGCGACCGGCACCGCCTTTGACCACACGACGCTCGGTTATTTTTTGTAAATCAGCCACAAAATCTGGCTCGCCCAAGGCCCAGCCGCTCAGGGTGGCCTTGGTCAACGCAGCTTGCTGCACCGGGTTGATGCCACTTTGCACCAATTTGGCGTAGGCCGCTTCTCGGGCAAATGGGGTATTGCCAAGCTCCCAAAACAAGGCGTGCGGCGCGATCAGGCGATCCGTGCGCACACCCAGATAGTGCAAATGGCTTGACCATGGGTAATCTTGCGGTTGCGCCACCAATCCTGCGCGCACCGGGTTCAGGTCAATGTAGACCATGCAGGCCAACAAATGACGATCGGCCTGGATGAGCGTGGACTTGTAGCGCCCTTCCCACAAGGTGCCCGTGCGCTTTTGCGTGTCGTTGAAATAGCGCACATAACTGCGGCCCACGGCTTGCATCATTTTGGGCAAGCCATCTGCTGTTTGCGGTGTGGCCAGCAGGTGAAAATGGTTGCTCATCAGCACATAAGCGTGCACCGCCACCTCAAACTTTTTGGCATTTTCTTCCAGTAAATCAAGCAACTTGCGGTAATCGGCCACGGTGGCAAAAATGGCTTGCCGGTTGTTGCCACGCTGAATGACGTGGTGCGGGTAACCCGGCAGGGTCAAGCGAGGTAAGCGGGCCATGGCGTGGAATTAATTGGCATCTGACCCCAATTGTTTGGCTTGAGGACCAGCGTCAATGTCAGGCAAGCCTGAAAAGCGGGTGGTCAACAAGGAGGACAGGCCAAACTCGTCCAGCAGGGCGCGCAGGCGCTGGCCAGCTGCTCGCTTTTTCTGCCCGGTGTGTCGGGCAATGATCAGCTCGTTTTTCATGCTGTGCTCCCAGCCCACCAATTCGGTCACCGTCACCTGGTAGCCACAAGCCTCGAGATACAGGCAACGCAGCACGTTGGTGATCTGGCTGCCCATCTCACGCGTGTGCATCGGGTGGCGCCACAATTCTGACAGTGCCGTTCGCTGCAACGACAAGGCTTTGTGCTGAGTCAGAACCCGTGCCACCTCGGCCTGGCAACAGGGCACCAGCACCATGAAGCGGGCCTGCTTTTGCAGACCAAAGGCAATGGCGTC
>JBBQZG010000080.1:0-14767 GCA_038207945.1 Burkholderiales bacterium | reverse complement strand
ATCCAGACATCAACCGGAACGCCTGCACCTCGGCAATATTCTTCCATCGCACGAACCTGAGAGGCCAGATCATCTTTCTGGCCTGCGCTACTTACGCGGCAATAGACAACGATGTCTTTCTTTTCAGGCGCGATTCCCAATGTCGACCGCACATCAGATTCATCGAAGTACCGATGACCGGAAGGCAAGCGCTTGGCTGTTAACTTGCCTTCTTTCTCCCATCGACGCACGGTCTGAACCGAGCGTCCGACACGCTTGGCGAATTCGTTGATTCGGTAATTACTATTCATTGAAATCAACTATAACTACTTCTGAACAGTTAATTAACAACTGTTTTTAGCTCCTATACTGGTGACACATTTAACGAATTAGGTTTCCCGTTTTCATGCTCAAGCGAATCCCTGTCGGTCAATTGCAGCTCGACATGCACCTCAAGGAATTTTGTGGCTCCTGGATAGATCACCCCTTCTGGCGTACAGGCTTCGTGCTGAAAGACCCCAACGACTTGGCGTTGATTATGGCCAGCCCCATCAAGGAAGTCTGGATCGACTGCAGCCTGGGGCTTGATGTGCCCGAAGGCGTGGTCACCATGGTCGGAGCAAGCGAAGTGACGGCGTCAGAACCTGCCGCCATTGCGCAGCCGGCAAAGCCGCGCGCTGTGCGTGATACCGCCCAGGTCAGCGCCGCAAAAGAGATGGAGCGCGCAGCGCGCATTTGCCTGGAATCCAAGAACGCCGTGGTGTCCATGTTTGAAGAAGTGCGCATGGGCAATGCTGTGGATGTGGGCGGTGCACGCCAGCTGGTGGAAGACATTTCGGACTCCATTTCGCGCAATCCGGGTGCCATCATCAGCTTGGCACGTCTGAAAACCGCAGACGACTACACCTACATGCATTCGGTAGCGGTGTGCGCCATGATGGTGGCGCTGGCCAAGCAACTGGGTCTGGACGATGCGCAAACCCGCGCCTGCGGCATGGCGGGTTTGCTGCATGACTTGGGCAAGGTGGCCATGCCCAGCGAGGTGCTGAACAAGCCAGGCAAGCTCACGGACGCTGAATATGACATCATGAAGACCCACCCCACTGAGGGCTTCAAAATGCTCAAAGCCAGCCCCAATGTGGATGCCATGGCGTTGGACGTGGTGCTGCATCACCATGAAAAAGCGGATGGCTCGGGTTACCCGGAGCGCCTTAAGGGGGATGAGATCAGCCTTTATGCCAAGATGGGTGCAGTGTGTGATGTGTACGATGCCATCACCTCCAACCGACCTTACAAAACAGGTTGGGACCCGGCAGAGTCTTTGCGAAAGATGGCCGAGTGGGCCGGTCACTTCGATCCAAAGGTGTTCCAGGCGTTTGTCAAAAGCATGGGCATTTACCCGGTAGGCTCACTGGTGCGCCTGACCTCCGGGCGCATTGGTGTGGTGACTGAGCAGTCATCCCGGTCACTCACCACACCCATGGTGAAGGTGTTTTATTCTTCCAAATCAGGTATGCGTATCGTGCCCTATGTGGTGGACCTGTCACGCCCTGAAAGCATGGAAAAAATCTACCAGCGCGAAGACCCTGCCAAGTGGAATTTTCCTGACCTCAATGAGCTTTGGTCCGGGCTTTCTTCTTTGCGTAAATGACATGAATCAGGCTCTGGCCCTCATTAAATAAGCGCAATAAGCTATTTAATATATAGCAAAATGTTTAAGGTTGCTGCCTAGCAACCGCGCGTGATTGGCATGTCTACGGGTGCGGCGTTGCGGCGTACTTGCGCAATTCGAGCTTGGCAATCGCGTTGCGGTGCACTTCATCGGGTCCGTCGGCAAAACGCAGGGTGCGCGCGCTGGCATAGGCGTAGGCCAGCGGAAAGTCGTCGCACATACCGGCGCCACCAAACGCCTGCATGGCCCAGTCGATCACCTGACAGGCCATGTTGGGCGCCACCACCTTGATCATGGCGATCTCGTTTTTGGCGAACTTGTTGCCAGCCACGTCCATCATCCAGGCAGCTTTGAGGGTCAACAGGCGGGCCATGTCGATCTTGCAGCGGGCCTCGGCAATGCGTTCCTGCGTCACGGTTTGCGCCGCCAAGGGCTTGCCAAACGCCACCCGGCTGGAGGTGCGTTTGCACATCAGCGCCAGGGAGCGCTCAGCCAAGCCAATTAACCGCATGCAGTGGTGAATGCGCCCTGGTCCGAGTCGGCCCTGGGCGATTTCGAAACCGCGGCCTTCACCCAGCAAAATGCTGTTGGCAGGCACGCGCACATTTTTGTAGGCGATTTCCATGTGGCCGTGGGGTGCATCGTCGTAACCCATGACGTTCAAGGGGCGCAGCACGGTCACGCCGGGTGCGTTGGATGGCACCAAAATCATGCTTTGCTGGGTGTGGCGTTCCGCCTCGGGGTTGGTCTTGCCCATCACGATGTGGATGGCACAGCGCGGGTCGCCTGCGCCGCTGATCCACCACTTGCGACCGTTGACGATGTAGTCGTCGCCATCGCGCTCAATGCGCGTTTCGATGTTGGTGGCGTCGCTGGAGGCCACATCGGGCTCTGTCATGGAGAAAGCCGAGCGCATACGGCCTTCCAGCAGGGGTCTGAGCCATTGCTGCTTGTGCCCATCAGAACCATAGCGGGCAATGGTTTCCATGTTGCCGGTGTCAGGTGCCGAGCAGTTGAACACCTCGCTGGCCCAAGTCACCCGGCCCATGATCTCGGCCAGTGGGGCGTATTCCTGGTTGGTCAGGCCAGCGCCTGCCTCAATGCCGCCGGCCTGGGCACTGTCCAGCGGGTAAAACAGGTTCCACAGCCCTTGCGCCTGTGCTTTGAGTTTCAGGATTTCAATGGTCTGCAGCGGGGTCCAGCGTTTGCCCGCAGCGGTGTTGGCCTCCACCTCAGCGTGGTGCGCGCCCTCGGCCGGGTAAATGTGGTCGTCCATGAACTGCAGGAGTTTGGCTTGCAGTTCTTTGGTTTTGGGTGAGTAGTCGAAGTCCATGGCGGTCTCGGAGTGGTGAATGTTGATGGGAAAAATTTGTAACAAATCAGGCTCTAGCCCATGTCAAATATGCGTATGCAACTATGACATTTGAATCACGTGCGTTGTGCAAACTGCCATGCCAGCTGCGCCAGCGGGCGGGCCCCGGCGGCGGCGCTGACGGCCTGCGCACTGGCGGCGGTGCCGGCCTCGACCCGCTTGCCAATACCTTGCAGAATGGCTGCCATGCGAAACAGGTTGTAGGCCAGGTAGAAGTTCCAGTCTTGCGCCAATTGCTCGGGGCTGGCGATGCGGGTGCGTTCGCAGTACTGGCGGATGTAATCGGCCTCCAGCGGAATGCCCAAACTGGCCAGATCGAGCCCGCCAATACCGCGAAACGCGCCAGGTGCAATGTGCCAGCCCATGCAGTGGTAGCTGAAGTCTGCCAATGGGTGCCCCAGGGTTGAAAGCTCCCAGTCCAGCACAGCAATCACACGCGGCTCGGTGGGGTGGAACATCAGGTTGTCGAGCCGGTAGTCACCATGCACGATGCTGACCATGGTTGGGTCACGCGCCATGGCCGGAATGTGCTCGGGCAGCCAGACCATGAGTTGGTCCATCTCCACAATCGGCTGGGTGATGGAGGCCATGTATTGCTTGCTCCAGCGGCCAATCTGGCGCTCAAAATAGTTACCGGGCTTGCCATAGCCAGCCAGGCCCCGGGCAGTGAAATCTACCGTGTGCAGCGCGGCCATCACGCGGTTCATCTCGTTGTAAATGGCGCCACGCGCATCAGGTGTCATGTCGGGCAGCGACTGGTCCCAAAAAATGCGGCCATTCATGAACGCCATGATGTAAAACGCTCGACCAATGACCGATTCATCCTCGCACAGGCACAGCATTTTCGGCACGGGCACGTCCGAGCCTGCCAGGCCGCTCATCACGGCGTATTCGCGCTCGATGGCGTGCGCCGAGGGCAGCAGCTTGGCCACCGGGCCAGGTTTGCTGCGCATCACATAACTTTGGCTTGGTGTGGTGAGTTTGTAGGTGGGGTTGGACTGGCCGCCCTTGAACGACTCGACGCTCAATGGGCCGACAAAACCTGGCAGGTGTTGCGACAACCATCGCGTGAGGGCGTCCACATCAAAAGCCTGGGCGGTTGGCACGGCGCGCGTGCCGATGAATTGGTCAAAGTCGGTCATGGGTTTTGAAGAAGGGTGTCAGGTTGAGCTGTCGGCATCGGTGATTCGCATCAAGGCATCGCGACTGCGCACCACCAGCCCACCCGGCTCGATGCGAATGGTTTCCTCGCGCTCCATAGCCTTGAGCTCCTGGTTGACGCGCTGGCGCGAGGCACCCAGCAGCTGGGCCAGTTCTTCCTGCGCCAGTTGCAGTCCAATACGCACCTCCGTGCCATCGCTCAGGCTGGGCACGCCGTAGCTGCGCACTAGGTGCAACAGCTGTTTGGCCAGGCGGGCACGCAAGGGCAAGGTGTTGAGGTCTTCCACCAACCCATAGAGTTGGCGAATGCGCCGCGCGTGCAGCCGCAAAAGTGCCTCGTAAAGTTCGGCATGCAGAGCCAGAATTTTCTTGAAATCGGCCCGCGCCACACACAGGACGGTGGTGTCGCCATGGGCATAGGCATCGTGGGTGCGCCGGTCGCCGTCGAAGATCGCCACATCGCCAAACCAGATGCCTGGCTCCACATAAGTCAGTGTGATCAATTTGCCGGAAATCGAGGTGGAGCTCACCCGTACGGCACCCTTGGCGCAGGCAATCCACTCCTGCGGGGTGTCGCCGCGGGCGGTGATGAGGTCGCCGTCGGTGTAGCGTCTGACGTAAGCACATCGGAGTATGTCGTGTCGAAGGGATGGGGAAAGGCTGGAGAACCAGCGTCCGGCGTTGATCGCCGCGCGTTCATCAATGGTAAGGATCGGCTCTGTCATAGTCTGTCCGGTAAGTGACTGAAAACTGCCCATTGTCAGGTGCAAGACGCCTGCGCGACAGATGAAGTGTCGCCTGAGTGTCTGGCCGTATGCAGCAACAAAAAAGCCCGCTGTCGCGGGCTTGTTCGGGCCGGACATGACATTACCTGCGAACCTGTAACGCGCCCGGGTTGACAATGTTGGTGGGGCGGCCCCTGATGAAGTTCACCACGTTGTCAAACGCAGCCCCAAAATACATCTCGTAGCTGTCTTGTTCAACATAACCAATGTGCGGCGTGCAAATGCAGTTTTCCAGCCGTAAAAGTGCATGGCCTTGAAGGATGGGCTCAGACTCAAACACATCCACCGCAGCCATGCCGGGACGGCCCCGGTTGAGTGCACCAATAAGTGCATCCGCCTCGATGAGTTCCGCACGAGATATATTTACCAGCAGGGCGGTGGGCTTCATGCGCGACAAATCTTCAATTTTCACCACGCTTTGGGTTTCTTCATTGAGCCGCAGGTGCAAGGACAGCACATCAGACTGCTCAAATAACTCCTCGCGTGAACCCGTCACCTCGTACCCATCGAGCATGGCCCGCTCGCGGCTGGGTGCCCGGCCCCAGATCACCACCCGCATGCCAAACGCCTTGCCGTAACCGGCCACAATCTGACCTATGCGACCGTAACCCCAAATCCCGAGCGTGCGGCCTTTGAGCACGGTGCCGATACAAAAATTGGTCGGCATGGCACCGGTCTTCAGACCCGATTGCTGCCATGCCCCGTGTTTGAGATTGCCAATGTAGTGCGGTAAACGACGTGCGGCGGCCATGATCAATGCCCATGCCAATTCAGCAGGCGCCACGGGTGACCCCGTGCCCTCGGCCACCGCGATGCCGCGCTCAGTGCAGGCGTTGACATCCACATGGGGGCCAACGCGGCCGGTTTGCACGATCAGCTTGAGCCTGGGAAGTTTTTCGATCAGTGCACGCGACAGCTGTGTGCGCTCACGGTTGAGTACGATCACATCGGCGTCTTTGAGTCGTACCGAGAGTTGCCCCAGACCTTTCACCGTGTTGGTGTACACCTTGGCCTGGTAGGGCTCCAGTTTGGCAGCGCAAGCCAGCTTTCTGACGGCATCCTGGTAATCATCAAGTATCACAATGTTCATGCCACCAATTGTGCCTTGGCGATTCCAGCACAAACCTCATGGGTTGGCAAAAATACAGATTTTTACCCCAAAATCATTGCGTCACCTTGATATGCCGGGTGTTCCAGAGCATCAGTGCATCAGTGCATGCGGGCTTCGTGCGCAACCAGTCGGTCAAGTTCGGCGCAGACGTCAGCCATGCGGCCAGATATGACCATGCGCCCGACTTGTGAAGGCGTCTGGCCTGCTTCCATGACACGCACCATCCGAAGCGGTCTGCGCACCGTGGTGTGGCTTGACACACCGGGGGGTGTCCGCAAGGTGTGATTGCGCAAGGAACCGGTGCGCCGTGGGTTGGTCAATGCGGGTTTGAACGCAGGGCAATGGGTTTGCTGTGGTTGACTGGGTGACGCCACCAGCCAGCGCCACAGGGCCTTGAGTGGGGTGATCACGCCGATGGATTGAGGGGCAGAATGCATGGCAAACCTTTGTGAAGGGAAATTGGGAGCGGGCATGCGCTGAAGCGTTTACATCAACATGGTGTTGCGAATCAGGCCGACGGCCAGCCCTTCAATCTCAAAGGGTTCACCGGGATCCACCACGATGGTTTGGTAGTCCGGATTTTCTGGGTGCAGTTCAATCACGTTGTTGTGGCGCATGAAGCGTTTGACCGTGACCTCATCACCCAGGCGGGCCACCACAATCTGGCCGTTTTTTGCATCGCGGGTAGTCTGCACCGCCAGCAAGTCGCCGTCCATGATGCCGGCATCCCGCATGGACATACCGCGTACTTTCAGCAGGTAATCCGGCTTGCGCTGAAACAGGCTGTCTTCCACATAAAAAGTTTTATCTATGTGTTCTTGTGCCAGGATGGGCGAGCCTGCGGCGACCCGGCCAATCAGCGGCAGTGCCAGTTGCGCCAGGCCAGACAGGGATGAGGCAAACTGCTTGCTGCGCGACTCGTTGATGGACCGCAAGCTGTCACCGCGCAGGCGAATACCGCGAGAGGTGCCACTGACCAGTTCAATGGCGCCTTTGCGCGCCAGCGCCTGCAAATGTTCCTCGGCTGCGTTGGCCGATTTGAACCCCAACTCGGTAGCGATCTCGGCCCGTGTGGGCGGTGCGCCGGTGCGCGCGATGGCGCGCTCGATAAGATTGAGAATCTGTTGTTGGCGATCGGTGAGCTTGGGTCTGGTGAGCATGGTGACTCCTGTGGGCGGCAAAGAACAAACAAAGGCTGTGTCGGAAGGTGTGCTTGGCAAAGACAAACCACTGTTTTCCTATCCAGTAACTGTATTTTTAACCAGTTTTTGAAAGTCTGCAAGTGGTATCTGAACAAAATCCGAAAAAAGTCGTGGTGTTGGGCACGGGTGGCACCATTGCAGGCACTGCCGAAAGTGCCTCTGACAACATTGGCTACACCGCCGCGCAAGTCGGCGTGTCGCAGCTTTTGGCTGACGTGCCGGGCATGCCAGCCTTGTTGGCTGGGCGCGTTCTGGAAAGCGAGCAAGTGGCGCAAGTTGACAGCAAGGACATGAGCTTTGCCGTGTGGCGGGCGCTGGCGGAGCGGGTCAGTCAGCACCTGGCATCGCCTGACGTGATGGCGGTCGTGATCACGCACGGCACCGACACGCTGGAGGAAACTGCCTATTTTTTGCAAACGGTTTTGCCCGCTGACCTGATCGACGCCAAGCCCGTGGTGCTGACAGCCGCCATGCGCCCGGCCAGCAGTTTGGCGCCTGATGGCCCACAAAACCTGCTGGATGCCATGGCTGTGGCGTTGACCCCGGGGGCATCGGGTGTGGTGGCAGTGTGTGCAGGTGCAGTGCACACCGCTTTGGATGTCCAGAAAAACCACACCTACCGCCTTGACGCGTTCAGTTCAGGTGATGCAGGACCCTTGGGCTACGTCGAGGAGGGGCAATTAAGATTGTTGAAAAATTGGCCCCTAGCCCCTTTAGAAAAAGTGTCAATAGCTATTGAAGATATAGCAGAAAGCACCAGTTGGCCGCGTGTGGAGATCGTCATGAATTACGCCGGTTGCAGCGGCGCGGTGGTCAACGCGCTGTTGCATCCCTTGGCTGGCGCGGCACCATTGCGTGGTTTGGTGGTGGCTGCCACCGGCAACGGCACGATGCACCAGGACCTGGAGGCCGCGCTGCGCCGGGCCGTACAAGCTGGCATCAGGGTGGTGCGTGCCACGCGTTGTGCCAATGGCAGAGTGTTGCCAGCGGCGCAAGCTGAGTTTGCGCACTCCAACGGGTTGTCTCCGGTGAAGGCCAGGATCGCGCTGATGCTGGAACTGATGCGGGCTTGAACGCCAGCCACTTGACTGACCTGACCTGACTCACTCTACCCAGAAAATCAGTTCGCCACCGTGTACACGACTGGTTGGTGGTGTGCTTTCGTTGCTCCGTTCGTCCGCTTTTTCTGACGCGTGCTGGTGCGAAAGGTCCTGCAGCATCTGATAAGCGGTCGTGTACCCCAGCTCACGGTAGACATCAAACTGCCTTTCATCAAAAAACTGGTTAACTGTGGACTGGTTCGGAAACTCGGGGTGCTCACGCCGGTAGCTGAACAAGTCTGCTGGCAGCCCCTTGAAGACAGTGGCTTTCAACAGGATCAGCGTGCCCATGTCGCGTTCGCTGTCGGGGTCTTGCCCTGGCCGCATCGAATAGCGGATGGGTGCCACCAGGTAACCCTTGAGCGCGGCGGTTGGCTCTACACCGTCCTTTTCAATTCATCACGCGGCTGTGGCACCAGTGTGGCCAGTTGCTCGGCACTGATGTCAATGAGTGCGCCAAAGTCTGCGCGCACTTTCTGGATGGCATTGGCCAGGTCGCCGAATTTGAACTCCGGGTCAGCGGTGGCATCACACACGACGATCAATTTCAGCCGCCTGCGCACCAACTCATACAAGCCAAGGTTCTCGAAATGTCCGCCGTCGGTCAGCAGCAGGTGGCGTTCGTACTCGTTCAGATTGAAGCGGCCGAATGACTCAAACAGGCCAGGGTGTAGCAGGTTGGGCCGCATCCAGCGTGTGCCTGGCTTAGCGTTGCCCGTCTGCAGTGCTATTTTGGGGTTCCGAGCCCAATAGCCTAGCCGGAGATTGAGCAGGCCCATCAGGACCGAGAGCACCGGCTGGCGTGTGATGCCCATGCCGCCTGGGCCAGCGTTTGGATTGACGGCCGCGCCAGAGATGGCCATCGCCGTGGCGAGCGTGAAGCCGTTCTCGCGTGAGCGGTCTGTGGGTGCCCAGCCGGTGGCCCGGCCGCCGCAAAAAAGCGGGCTGAAGATGAAGTTGTCACCGTCCCGGGGTCGATAACGCGGGTGTTGTGATGCCACCAGCACCATGTTCGCATTAAGGATGTGGTAGGGGCCACGCAAGCGTTTGTTCGCAGGCCCTTCGGGCGGAAGGTGCTGTGCGTCAGCGGGGCAAACGCCACACAGGTCGCCCAGCAGCGTGTGGTCACCCGGCAGAGACTTGCCGACACGCGCATAGGCGCTGTTGAACCGGCTTCTGACGGCCTGCGCTGTGCGCACGACGGTGCTGTTGGAAAACAGTATGTCGATGCGATGCCAAAGGAATCGGTGAAGCGGCACACGTTCTGTGTTGGCCAACATGTTGTCATTGATGGCTTTCAGGTCGGGCAGGAACAGCTCCAGCAGGCGGTCACGGTAAAAGCGGTGAAGGGAGACGTAGTTGGCCTCTGGCACCCAGCCGATCAGGACCAGCACCAAGCCGGCCACGCCCAGGATCCAGGCATTGACGTGTGCAGGTAAGCTCAGGTTGAGCCACCGAGTCAGGATGAATACCAGCAGCAGCAGGCCAAAAGCCAACGCGGCGGAGGCCACTCCCACGATTAGACCAGTCGGGACTAGGGGTTTTTTGCCGCTGCGGGCTTGCAGGAATCCCCACACGTTGCCGACGACACCGACGATGGTGGCCATGACACCAGCGGCCGCCGGCTTGGTTTTGTCGCCCGACCCCAGGAGTTCAAGCCAGCGGGCGGGGTTCATGAGGTTGTACTTGACCAGCAGTTCGTGAACCCATGGCAAACCACCGATCATCAGCATGGCGATGGTGGTCACAAAGAGCCAGTGTGCGGAGATTTCGTATGCGCGTCGCATGCTGTAGGGACCCATTTTTTTCTGCCTCTCCAGGCTGTCAAAAAAACGGGTGAAGAGAACGTAGGCCAACGAGATCAGCGCATAGACCGCTACGGCCACGCCCGCAGCGATCAGGAAAGCATTGGATGCGGGAAAGTCAGACGGCGTGCTGACGTTGGGCGGCAGGTGTTTCAAGTTGC
This sequence comes from Burkholderiales bacterium, assembly GCA_038207945.1. GTDB lineage: Bacteria > Pseudomonadota > Gammaproteobacteria > Burkholderiales > Burkholderiaceae_C > Rhodoferax. Next base: position 4,419 of record JBBQZG010000080.1, on the reverse strand, counting down.
TCGTTCAGGGCAAATAGCTTCGACCAGAAAAAGAGCTGAAAAATGAACACCAGCAAGGCCACATGCACCACCACGCTGGCTGCCAGATTGCGCACCACGACACCGGCGAGCGACAAATAGGTGATGCCGTCACCCGGCACCAGGTAATTGCTGCTCTGGCGCAGGCGGCGCACCAGGCGGCCCTTGAATTTTTCATTCTGACGGAGCTGTTCTGCTGTCTGTGCTGGCCCTTGATCTGGGCTTTCCTTCAATGCTTTTGCGCCTACGCCCACCATCGGGTAAGACACGTAAGGGAAGTTCTCTTGTGACACATCGAACTTCGGCGGTAACTTGAACCCGTCAGCGGTCGCTCCGCAGGCGGACTGGTGCAACAGGTAGGACAGTGAGGCACCAATGTAGCCGCCGCCCGAGACCGTGGACAGGTAGTCCACATTGGGCAGGGCGCGTTTGTAAGCCAGCGCCTGTAGCACGCCCAGGCAGTAGGTGGCCGAGCGGATACCGCCTCCTGAAAGTGCCAAACCTACCAGCGGTTTTCGGCCACGCCACCCCTCGATGTGCTTTGTTTCTGCGTCGACGATATGGCTGGCACCGTCGTAAAGGAGGTATTTTGCACTGAACTTGTCACCGCTGTTATCCGCATCCATGGGGCCTCCTTGGCGAGTTGCCGAACAGTTGTGTTGAAGTGGGGGTAAATTTACGCCCCGTGCAACTGTCTGGCTTGAGTTTTCTCAAATGCAGGACGATGGCATGGGGCGGCATCTGCAGTGGCACCGGACAGACGAAAAAAAGCCTGATGCCTCAGCAGGCATCAGGCCGTGATCAATGTGACCGGGGTGGTCAGCTGGCCAGTGCGGCAAACGCCCGTGCCGTGATCTCGTCGACCCCACCGGTGCCGCTGATGGCGCGGTATTTGGGCGCGGTGGCGGGCTCGGCCTTGGCCCAAGCTGAGTAATACGCCACCAGCGGACGGGTTTGGGCGCTGTACACATCCAGGCGCTTCTTGACGGTTTCTTCCTGATCGTCGGCGCGCTGCACCAGCGGTTCACCGGTCACATCGTCCACGCCTGCCACTTTGGGTGGGTTGAATTTGATGTGGTAGGTGCGGCCTGACGGGGGGTGCGAGCGGCGGCCGCTCATGCGGTCAATGATGGCGTCAAACGGCACGTCAATTTCAAGCACATAGTCCAGCTGAACACCGGCACTTTTCATGGCATCGGCTTGTGGAATGGTGCGCGGGAAGCCGTCAAACAGGAAGCCGTCAGCGCAGTCGGGCTGGGCAATGCGCTCTTTGACCAGGTTGATGATGAGGTCGTCACTGACCAGGCCGCCGGCGTCCATCACCTGTTTGGCCTGGATACCCAGCGGTGTGCCGGCCTTGACGGCAGCGCGCAACATGTCACCCGTGGAGATTTGCGGAATGCCGTATTTTTGGCAAATGAAGGTGGCTTGTGTGCCCTTACCAGCGCCAGGTGCGCCCAACAAAATGAGTTTCATGCGTGTCCTCGGGTGATTATTGAAAGAAATTTGAAACAGTTCAAATGAGCTTGGGGCGTTTCTTCAACCCAGGCTTTGCCTTGGAGAATATCACGCACGAGCTTTTGGCTGGCTTACATCGGCGCCTTCAGGCACCAAAGAGGTGCCGCACCCGCGCCAGGTCTTCTGCGGTATCCACTCCTGGGCCCGGGGCGTGGTCGGTGAGGTGAACCGCAATGCGGTGGCCGTGCCACATGGCACGCAGTTGTTCCAGCGACTCGGCAAGCTCCGTGGGCGCCTGGGGCAGGGTGGGAAATTGACGCAAAAAATGCACTCGGTAGCCGTAAATGCCGATGTGACGCAAGGGTGCGGGGCTTGGCAACTGGTCGGGCGTGTCGCGTGGGAAGGGGATCGGTGCGCGGCTGAAGTAATGTGCCAGGCCAGTCGCGTCACACACCACTTTGACGACGTTGGGGTTGTGAAAGTCAGCTGCATTTGTAATCGCGTGTGCCGCTGTGCTGATGCTGGCGACTGGCGTATTGGTTAATAAATTGGCCACTGCGCTGACCAGTTTTGGGTCCATCAAAGGCTCGTCACCTTGAACGTTCACCACGATGTCGTCGTCGCTCAAGCCCAGCAGCTCGCAGGCTTGGGCCAGCCGGTCGCTGCCACTGGCGTGGTCGACACGGGTCAGCACGGCAGCCACCCCGTGCGCCTGGCAGGCTTTGAGGATCAGCGGGCTGTCGGCCGCGACCACCACTTGCCTGGCGCCAATGCCCGAGACACGTTGCGCCACCCGCACCACCATCGGCACGCCAGCAATTTCAGCCAGGGGTTTGTTGGGCAGGCGGGTCGACGCCAGCCGGGCCGGGATCAGGACGGTGAAACTCACGGTGCGAGTGATTTAAAGCTTGAATGCCTCGTCCTTGAACAAGGCGCAGGTCATAGCCCGAGTTCCTCGTCGGTGAGGGTGCGTGCCTCGTTTTCCAGCAGCACCGGGATGCCATCGCGCACCGGGTAGGCCAGGCGGGCGCTGCGCGAGATAAGTTCGCTCTTTTCGCGGTCAAACTCAAGCGGCCCTTTGGTGACGGGGCAAACCAATAATTCAAGAAGTCGTGTGTCCATGGCGTGATGATAGCTTGGTCAGTCTGCGGGTTTGGCGTGTGTCAGCAGCGCGCCTGTGCGTTGGTCAAGCGCGATCAGGAAGGCATCAGGCAGCATGCACTTCAGTGGCACAGCCAAGGCATCAGGCCGCAATGGCCAAAGCTTCACCGCGTCTTTTTCTGTGCAAATAAGCGTGTAGCCTTTGTATTCATTTCGTGAGAAGCTATCTAAATCATAGTGATCAGGCAACGCCAAGGCGCTGGAAGGATTCACGCCATGACCGCGCAGCATGGCAAAAAAAGCTTCTGGCTGGGCAATGGCGGCCAGCGCCAGCAAGGGCTGGGCTGACAGTTGGCCAGTTGGATGGCTCAGGTCTGCCAGAGACACCGCGCTGCCGTCAGCCCGGTAGGCGAAAGCGTCAAGTTCACGCTTTGCCTGAAATCCCTCAAATGCCGGATGCTTGCCGGTGTGTATCACCAGATCCAGTGGGCGCGGCCAGGGCTCACGCAGCGGTCCGGCAGGCAGCAGCCAGCCGTTGCCCACACCGCGGTCGTCAAACACGCCAATTTCCAGATCCCGCTTCAAGGCCAAGTGTTGCAGGCCGTCGTCGCTGACGATGAGCTGGGTCTGCGGGTAAGCGGCCAGCAGGGCGCGGGCGGCATCAATGCGCCGTTCAGCAACAAACACGGGGGCCTGGGTTCGGCGCTGGATCAGTGCGGGCTCGTCGCCCACATCCCTGGCGCTGGTGCGTGCGGTGACCTCCAGGCAACCCTTGGTGTGGCGACCGTAGCCACGCGAGATCACGCCCACGGCCAGCCCCTGCGCCTGCCAGTGCGCCACCAGCGCGATCACCACTGGGGTTTTGCCGACGCCACCCACCACCACATTGCCAACCACCACCAAAGGCACCACCACGCCCTCAGTCTTGAACCAACCCCACCGATACAGTGCCAGGCGAATTCGCACCAACAACCCGTACAGAAGAGAGATGAGGCACAAGCCCCAGGCCAGCGCGCCGCGCCGCGTCCAGGCTTGACGCAGCGTGTCTTGCCAGGCCGGGCTGCGTGGCGTGGTCATCGCCTCAGCGTGACCCGGCTTGTGTGGATTGGGTGGCAAAGGTGATCTGTACCAGGCCGGCAGCACGCGCCGCTTCCATCACGGTGATCACCGCCTGGTGTTTGGCACTGGCATCGGCGTGGATGATCACTACCGATTCTTTGCCCGCTTTGGCGCCGCTTTGCAGGGCGCTGGCCAAGTCAGCCACACTTCGACCATTCACCGCTTGTTTGTTGACGCTGTAATCCCCCTCGCTGCTGACGGACACCAGCACTTCCTTGGGGTAGTCACGCTGGGCTTCCACGTCGGCCGCGGGCAGCTTGATCTGCATTTCAGTGAACTTGCTGTAGGTGGTGGAGAGCATCAAAAAGATCAAAATCACCAGCAGCACGTCAATGAACGGGATCAGGTTGATCTCGGGCTCTTCTTTTTGACGAGGACGAAAGTTCATGGCGCTCGCGCTTACTTGCGCAGCGTGTTGAGGTGGCGCGCCATGCGCTCTGCGGCGAGTTCCAACGTCAGCAAATATTCGTCGACCCGACCGCGGAAGTAGCGCCAGAAAATCAACGACGGAATCGCCACGATCAGGCCAAAAGCGGTGTTGTACAGCGCCACGGAGATGCCGTGTGCCAGTTGCGCCGGGTTGCCACCCGTGGCGCTGCCCGGGCTTTGCGAGCCAAAAATCTCGATCATGCCAACCACCGTGCCAAACAGCCCCATCAGGGGTGCAGCGGATGCAATGGTTGCCAGCGCGTTCAGGTAATGTTCCAGCCGGTGCGCCACCAG
>JBBQZG010000079.1:0-14814 GCA_038207945.1 Burkholderiales bacterium | reverse complement strand
GTTGAGGCGACCCTGCAAGCCGTGAATGACGGAAATGCCTTTGAGGTGCCCCGCGACCAGCTGTATCTGTTCTGCAACCTCGGGTTTTTGGCTGGCAAACTGCTGCAGCAACCCGCCAATGCCCTGCAGGTTGTTCTTGATGCGGTGGTGCACCTCGCGCACCAGGGCTTCGCGGTGGGCGTTCTCATGCAACACACGTTGCTGTTCCTGTTGGTGTGGCTCAGTGTGGTCAGAGAAGGTGATCACGTAGTGTGTGGTTTGCCCCTGTGGGTCTTTGACTGCCGTGGTGGTGCCTCGGGCAAAGAGGTCGTCGCCGTTTTTGTGTTGCACCCAGCGCCCGCCCTGTTCCCGTCCCTTGTTGTCGGTTTCTTGCCAGATATTTTCATAAAACGACGCGGAGTGTCGCTTGGCGTACAGGATGTGGATGGTTTTTCCCAGCAGTTCCTGTTGGCTGTAGCCAGTGATTTCCGTGAACGCCCGGTTGACCCGCAAAATCTGACGCTGGTTGTCCATCACAACGATGGCCTCTTGGCCGTCAAAAGCGACAGCCGCAATGCGGAGCTCTTCTCCTGCCTGCTTGTGCGCCGTGATGTCGGTGTGTGTGATGGTGATGCCATCTTTCGGGTTCTTGCTGAGCGTCAAGACGCGCATGGAGAACCACCGTTGTTGATCGGGTGAATGGCAGGGGTACTCAAGGGTGAAGCTGGGCAAAGCACCAGTCAACACGGCCCGGATGCCGTCATGAGCCGTCCTGGCGATGATGTCGGAGGGATCGTTGCTGTCTGTCTGGCAAGCCGCCAGGTAATTGGCGCCAATGCCCGTGTGCGGTGCGGCTGTGCCAGGGGTTGCGCTGTTGTCGAGTGCAAAACGCTGCCAGGCTTCGTTCACCAACCGAATGACGCCATGCTGGTCGAGCACCACAATTTCCGCATTGATCGAGTTCAGGATTGCCAGATCCGGGGCATGTCTTTGCGCCGTGGCTTCCTTGGACGCCGAGATGTCAATCAGCACCAGGCGCAGCACCGGTGCGCCGTCGTCTTGCGCCGCGACGGCATCGATCCGTGCAAAAAATCGGCTGCCCTCTTTCCTCACCATGTGGAACTCGCGTGACTGTGGCTTGCCACGTTCAAACAGCTGTTTGCGCAGCAGGTAAAAACTGTCCTGGTCTTCACGCGCAATGAAGCGGCTGAAGGGCTTGCTGGCCAATTGGCTTCTGGCCACGCCCAGCAGGCTTGCCGCAGTGAGGTTGGCGTGCAGGATCAGCCCATGTTCACTGACGGTGACATAACTCACTGGCGCCAGGTCGTAAAAGTCAAAGTAGCGTGCTTGAGCCGTGTCGAGCTCGGCCTGGGTGCGGCGCAACTCGTCGTTTTGCATTTCGAGTTCGATCTGGTGCACGCGCAGCTCATGGATGACTTTCAGCATGGCCTTGGGCGACAAGTCCGCAGAATTTTTTGCGGCGCAGTCGGCGTTTGCCCGGGCGACTTCTTCAGCCCGCTGGCGCAATGCGTGTTCAGTGCTGGAATTTTTGTCGGTTGAAGTCATGCGGATGAAGCTTTGAAAGCCTGCGGGTCAGTATACCGACGGCGGGTTGTTGGGTGTGTCTCATGTGCGCTCGATCTTCCAGGCCAGCGCCACCGAGGTGGTGGTTTTTACCACGCCTTCCAGGTTGCGAATGTCGTCCAGCAAGGTGTTCAGCCGCACGGCAGATTCGGCGTGCAGCAGCAGCACGTAATCAAATTCTCCGCTCACAGCGCAGAGCTGGCGCACTTCAAACATGCGCGCCAGGCGGGCCTCGACCTCGCGCCCGGCTTTGGGCTGCACTGTCAGGCCGACAAAGGCCTGCAAGCCCTGGTTCAACACATGTTGCGCCAGCCGCACGGTGTAGCCGGCAATGATGCCTTCGCGCTCGAGCCGGCTGATTCTGGCCAGCACGGTGGTGCGCGCTGTGCCCAGTTTGCGCGCCAGGTTGGCGGCGGATTCGCGGGCGTTGGTTTGCAGCAGGGTGACCAATTCGCGGTCAAGCGTGTCACGCAAGGCCGGGGGTGTGGGGGTAATGGGTGCAGTCATGGCGGGCCTGGTTTGGTCAATACGACTTCAAAGACGTCATTTTGACATTCTTGGTGTATTTAACGTCATATTTACCCATGCATCTGACACCACTCACCCCTAAACTGAGCGCATTTACAAAGATTGAAGGAGTGCATGATGCGTGTCGTTTTAATGGGTGCCGGCCACATTGGCCAAGTGATTGCCAGGCTGTTGTCGCAAAGCGGCGACTACCAGCTCAAGGTGGTGGACTGCAGCGTGGTGGCACTGAAAAGCCTGAGCCACCTGAATGTTGACACTGCGCTGGTTGACACCTCGGACGCGGCAGAGCTGTTGAACTGCCTGCAGGGTTTTGATGCCGTCATCAACGCGCTGCCATACCACCTGGCCGTGTCGGTGGCCACGCAGGCCAAGGCGGCCGGTTGCCATTATTTTGACCTGACCGAAGACGTGGCAGCCACCCGCGGCATCATGCATCTGGCTGAAGGTGCCAACACCGCCTTCATGCCGCAGTGTGGCCTGGCCCCCGGATTCATTGGCATCGTGGCGCACCACCTGAGCCAGAAGTTCAGCAGCCTGCGTGAGGTCAAGATGCGCGTGGGTGCATTGCCGGCCTTTCCGACCAACGCGCTCAAGTACAACCTGACCTGGAGCGTGGACGGCCTCATCAATGAGTATTGCCACCCCTGCGAAGCCATCCACAACGGCAGCTTGATTGCCGCGCTACCTCTGGAGGGCATGGAGCATTTTTCACTGGATGGCACCGAATACGAGGCTTTCAACACCTCGGGCGGCCTGGGCACGCTGTGCGACACACTCAAGGGCCGGGTTGAGACGCTGGACTACAAAACCGTGCGCTACCCTGGTCACCGCGACCTGATGAAAATGCTGTTGCAAGAGTTGGGCATGCAGCACGACCAGGAAACCCTCAAGGCGATCTTCCGCCGCTCGATTCCGCTGACCATGCAGGACGTGGTGCTGGTGTTTGTGACGGTGAGCGGTGAGCGCGACGGCCAGTTTGTGCAAGAGGTGTTTACGCGCAAGATTTTTGCCGACCGCTCGGAAGATCACCCCATGAGCGCCATCCAGATCACCACGGCGGCTGGCATTTGCGCCGCTGTGGATTTGTTCCGCGAGGGAAAATTGCCGCAGCACGGTTTCATCCGGCAAGAGCAGGTGGCGCTGCCTGACTTGCTGGCCAACCGTTTTGGCAGTGCCTACGAGCAGTCGCGCCAGGTGGAGTCGATAGGTTGAGTGGACTAGATTTATAATAAATTAGGCTGTAGCCCTTATCAAATAAGCGCTAGTAGCTATTGTTTGAGGAGCAAATATGCGCACATCTTTTTTAGGTCTGATGACCTCCTTGGGCGTTAAACCCGAGGCGCTGCAGGGCGGTCAGCTCACCACAGTCTCACCGGTGGACGGTGCGGCCCTGGCGCAGGTTCACCTCACTGAATTGGCCGACGTGGCCCAGGCAGTCGAGCGCGCGCATGCCGCCTTCCTGCGCTGGCGCATGGTGCCAGCACCGCAGCGCGGCGAGTTGGTGCGCCTGCTGGGCAACGCGTTGCGCGCCCACAAACAGGGCTTGGGCGAACTGGTGACACTGGAAGTGGGCAAGGTGGCGTCCGAGGGCTTGGGCGAAGTGCAGGAAATGATCGACATCTGCGACTTTGCCGTGGGCCTGTCGCGCCAGTTGCATGGCCTGACCATGGCCAGTGAGCGCCCCGGCCACCGCATGATGGAAACCTGGCACCCGCTGGGTGCGGTGGGGGTCATCACCGCGTTTAACTTCCCGGTGGCGGTGTGGGCCTGGAATGCCGCGCTGGCGCTGGTGTGTGGTGATGCTGTGCTGTGGAAGCCGTCCGAGAAAGCGCCGCTGTGTGCGCTGGCGGTGCAAGCCCTGTTTGAGCAAGCCTGTACCCAATTCAACCAGCCCGAACTTACGCAAGACCTGTCGCAAGTGGTGCTGGGCCACGCCGATGTGGGCCAGGCGCTGGTGGATCACCCCAGGGTGGCACTGGTGTCAGCCACCGGCAGCACCCGCATGGGGCGCGCCGTGGGGCAGCGTGTGGCGGCCCGCTTTGGCCGCAGCCTGCTGGAGCTCGGGGGCAACAACGCCATCATCGTCGCCCCCAGTGCCGACCTTGACATGGCGGTGCGTGCCGTGGCCTTTGCCGCGGCAGGCACGGCGGGCCAGCGCTGCACCAGTGCGCGGCGCTTGATCGTGCATGCCTCGGTGCATGACGAACTGGTGGGCCGCCTCAAACGGGCCTATGCCTCGTTCAAGATCGGGGCGCCTGATGCGCCTGGCACCTTGCTTGGGCCGCTGATTGACCGCCAGGCGTTTGACGGCATGCAGGCCGCGCTGGCCCAGGCCCGCGCTGAGGGCGGTGTGGTGACCGGTGGTGAGCGGGTGCTGCAGGCGCACTTTCCCGATGCCTGTTACGTCAGTGCCGCACTGGTGGACATGCCCGCGCAAAGCGCTGTGGTGCGCCATGAAACCTTTGCACCCATCCTGTATGTGCTGCAGTACCAAACGCTGGCCGAGGCCATCGCGCTCAACAACGACGTGCCGCAAGGTTTGTCGTCGAGCATCTTCACCACCGACCTGCGTGAGGCTGAGGCCTTCATGTCGGCTGCGGGCTCAGACTGCGGCATTGCGAACGTGAACATCGGCACCTCAGGCGCCGAGATCGGTGGCGCTTTTGGTGGCGAGAAAGAAACCGGCGGTGGCCGCGAATCCGGTTCAGACGCCTGGCGCGCCTACATGCGCCGCGCCACCAACACCGTCAACTATTCCAGTGCCTTGCCGCTGGCGCAGGGTGTTACATTCGATTTTTGAAGGCGCAAGCCAATCCCTTCTTGTTGATGGATGTCAATGCGAAGGTGGGTGTCAGGGCTACATTGAACAGACCCTATCAGGAGCAACACCATGAAGATTCTTCTACCTGTCGATGGCTCTGAGCTGGCGCTGGACGCCGTGCGCCATGGTTTGCATCTGCTGCGCCATGGTTTGCAGGCGAGTTTTGTGCTGGTGACGGTGCAGGAGCCAACCTTCATGTACGAAATGATTCTTGCGCCCGACGCAGAGGTGCTGGAACGGGTCACAGGTGCCGTGGGTTCGCGTGCCCTGGAAGGTGCGCAGGCACTTTTTAATGCGGCGGGCGAGCCTGTTGAGAGCGACGTTGGCTCGGGCGAGCCTGCACCCACATTGATTGAGCTTGCCGAGCGTCACGGCTGCGAGGCCATCATCATGGGTGCGCGCGGCATGGGGGCGCTGCGTGCGGTGCTGATGGGCTCGGTGTCGCAGGCGGTGCTGCATGCGTCCCCCCTGCCGGTCACCATTGTCAAACACGCCAGGTCCGGCGCAGACCACTGAGTCTGTTCGTTTGCACACCTTGGTAAATCCTGAACGGGTTTATGCTGCGCGGTTGTCGCACCGATTCACCACCATTCACCCCATGCCAAACCCATGACCAACGCCCAATGGTTTCTGCTTGTGGGCGCTTTGTTGCTGGCCCGGGGCTTGATGGCCTCGCTGTTCAAACACCTGCCGGTCACACCGGCTATTTTTTACCTGCTGGTGGGTTTGCTGGCCGGGCCCACGGTGCTGGATGTGTTTCACTTCAACCCGCTCAAAGAATCTGCGTTGCTGGAAGCGCTGACCGAAGTGGTGGTGCTGATCTCGCTGTTCTCGGCGGGCGTCAAAATGCCCGCGCCGGTCAGCTTTGCCCGCTGGCGCGCGCCCATCATGTTGGCCACGGTGTCAATGGCGGCCAGCGTCGGACTCATTGCTGCGTTTGCCTATTACCTGCTTGACCTGCCGCTGGGCGCCGGCATCTTGTTGGGGGCCATCCTGGCACCCACCGACCCGGTGCTGGCCACCGACGTGCAAACCCGCCACCCCGATGACCGTGACCAGCTTCGCTTTACCCTGACTTGCGAAGCTGGCATGAATGACGGCAGCGCTTTTCCGTTTGTCATGCTCGGCCTGGGCTTGCTCGGGCTGCACGACCTGGGTGACGCTGGCCAGCGCTGGGTGCTGGTGGAGGTGCTGTGGGCCACCGTGGCCGGCATTGCCATTGGCGTGGCGTCCGGCGTGGCGCTGGCCCATGTCGGCGACAGATTGCGCGGCCACCCACCCCGGCATCAGTTGATGGACGATTTTCTGGGCTTGGGCACCATTGGCGTGGTCTACGGCCTGAGTGTGATGCTGCACGCCTGGGGTTTTTTGGCGGTGTTTTTTGCTGCCGTGGCGCTGCGCCAGACCGAACTGAAGCTTATCAGTGTCGGGCCAAAGCTGCCCGGCACGGCGGCACACGCAGGGTCAGGGGCGCCGCCCTTGCCAGTGCTTGCGTCAGCCTCCAGCGAAGTGGCCATGGCGGGCACTTCAACCGTTGACGTTGATCAGCCTGAGAGCGACGCCACAGCCACCATCAGTGAGCGCTCACTGGTCTTCAAGGAGCACCTCGAGCGGCTTTCTGAACTGGTGCTGGTGCTGCTGATTGGTGGCACGTTGTTCGTCAGTTCGTGGAGCTGGCGGGCGGTGGCACTTGCCTTGTTTTTGTTTGTGGTGGTGCGCCCGGCAAGCGTCTTGCTGGGGCTGGCGGGAACCCGCACCACCTGGCGGATACGTGGTCTGGTGAGCTGGTTTGGCGTGCGCGGCATCGGTTCGCTGTATTACCTGATGTTTGCCATTCAGCACGGCTTGCCTGAGACGCTGGCACTGGAGTTCATCGAGCTGACGCTGATTGTGGTCACGCTGTCCATTTTTGTGCACGGCATCAGCGTCAAGCCGCTGCTGGCGCGTTTCTGGAAGAACCGCAAGCCGATGGTGGGGCCGTAGGCACCGGCTCAGTCTTTATGTTGGTCGCGAAGGAGCGCCCAGTGTGCCCACGGGTCTTTGGGCTCGTGCAGGGCTTCCCAGATCTGCTTGGACCGATCGGCGAAGGTTTCGCCCATGTGCAAAAAATGCGCCATCAAGGGGAACAGCACATATTCGATGATGGACAAGGGCCCCTGTAAAAAGCCGTAGTAGCCCATCATCAAGACGATAAAGCCCAGCGCGACATAAATCAGCACCCCGATGCTGGGCAGCAGCAGCCACTGAAACAGCGTTTGGTTAGGTTTGCCAAGCCCGGGCGTGCCCATGATCAGCATGAACGGGCTGAGGCAAATCATCCTTGCCTTGCTAAGCCAAGGGCGCTTGGGTGGGCCAGATGGTTTTGGGTTGCGTGGTTTGTCGGCCAACAGCCGCTTTTTGTAGATGTTCCACGGCACCATCACCCCAGCAGTCAACAACAGACTCAGAAAAATGAAGATGTTGGCGGACGAGTGCCAAAGTTCGTGCCACTCAAAGTCGCCGTTTTCCCGGTATTTGCCGCCAAATGAAATCAGGTTATCCAGGGCCATGGCGTGCACATGCACGCCGGGCAGCCTGCCATGCAGGGGTGAAAACAGGTTGTCACCAATCGATTTCAAATCGGCGCCAATCAACACCACCTTACCCTGCAATTCTTCGTCAAGTTGCGCAGCGGTAAAGCCATAATTTTTGAACGCCCTGACAGGAATCACCTGGTTGTAGGGGCACAGCGGCAACATGGACATATTGGCAATCTTGCGGAACAACACCGCGCCAGGGATGACCTCCCACCAGTTCCAGACATCCCGGCACACCGGGGACAGACTGCCTTGTGTGTCCTTGATGACCATGGTTTCCGCATTGGTGGGCGCCGCCTTGGTCGCCCAGATGAGGGCCAGTGGCACCTCTGTGTTGGCAGGGCAGGTGGCGGGGTTAAGCCGGCAATACATGCTCAGCGCCACTGAATCCGGCAGGGCAACATGGTCTTTGTCCTCCTCGGCATTGCGTGGCCGCAGCGGGTAGGCCCACTGTGACTGGTCGAGCGAGTCGGGGGTCACGTTCGGCCGCACAGGAATCACGCAGGGCACGCCTGATTTGGTGCGCGCCGCGAAAAGTTGTCGCTCGGTGTCCGAGCTCAACGACGCAAGCGCATAGGTGGCTAAAAAAAACGGAACGCCCGCGTCGGTGGCACGGCAGGCCGCACCGATCAGGCTTTCGGTTTCTCTTTTTGGTTTGTTATCCAAAAAGAGCACATCGAGAAAGATGGCTTTGGGTTTTCTCTTGACGACGCCATCAAGCAGGCGCTGGTAGAAATCCAGTGGCACCGGCCAGCTCAAGCCAAACTCTTTCAGGTCGGTGTCGTCGAGGGTCAAGACGGTGATGGCCCGCTGGCCAGCGTCTGAATAGTTCAACGAGAGCAAAGGCGCGTAAATGCGGGTGGTGGCCCTTTTGATGACCTCTTCAATCAGCAGTTTGTTCGACAACCACGCCAGAAAAAGACCGACCACAATGGTCAAAAACACCACGTACAGCTGCCATCTCCAGGTGGGTTTGTGCAAGAGGGGTGACATGGCGGCCTATTGCGTGGCGGCCATGCATTGGTCACGTTTGTCGGTTTGCTTCAATGCACATTCCGACATCACGGCATTCATGTTTTTCGTCAGGCCGTTGCGCTTGTACAGCGCGATCAGCCTGGGGTAAGCCGAGGGCGCGCCCGAAAAGCGCACAAAGGCGTTTTGTCCCACTTTGACGATGGCATCGTCATTGCCCTGGTCTTTAAAGTAAGTGGCAGCCGAGTCATACGCCGACCATACCGAGTTGTTGGACTGCAGGCTCTTGCTCAGGTACACCTCGGCCTCCTTGCGTCGACCCAAGCCCCGGAGTGCTTCAAACATCAGCTGGTTGGGCAGCGCGTGGCTGGCAATTTGCGACTTTGGTCCCAGCACGGGTTTCAACAAGCCTTGGGCATCCGCGAATTTTTGATCGTTGATCAGGTTGCGCGCCTGAAACACTTTGCTGTAGTCGGCCAAAACGGGTTTGACATCGGGCTTGTTTCTGGCCTGCTCAAAAGGCGATGTGGTCGGCTTGACCTTGGGCACGGTCTCGTTGTAGGCCTTGACGAAATAGGCATCAAGGTCGTTGAGGCGTTTGTCACCCCCTTCGTGGCTGGCAGAAAGCTGACCTTTGATGTCATTGAGCGCAAAGCCCAGGCCCTGCTTGACCGAGTCCTCAAACTTGCCACCGGCCAGCAAGGCTTGCATGGAATCCTGCTGTTTCTTGAATAAAACAGCCTTGGCGCCATCTTGAATGGCATCCCACTTGGCCACCGTCTCCAGCCAGGGAATCATGCCATCCTGGTAGCTGTAGCCAGCCTTGACCATCAGGTCCATGCCGAGCCGGTCAGCCTCCGCTTCCTGTCGACGGCCCCAGGCCGGATGCAGCGCAATGTCGCTGACGCTGATCAGCAGTTCCATGTGCTGCAACACTTCCTTTTGTCCGGGAGACAGCATGTTGCCGGCTGCACCCCCCACCGATTTGTCGACGGCATTGCGAATATTCATACCCACGTTGGCATAGGTAGCGATCTGCTTTTGCACCCGCACGAAGGCGTTGGAGTCATGGTGTTTCAAAAGCACGTGGGACAACTCATGTGCCAGCAAGGCGGCCAACTGGTCTTCGTTTTTTAGTTCCCGGATGTAGCCGCTAGAGATAAAGATGTTGCCGTCTGCGGTGGCACCGGCGTCCATCTGGTCGTTGGCCACCACAATGACTTGTCCGGGCACCTGCTCAACCGAGCTTGCGCGTTTGAGTTTTTCCAGCACGCTGTTGGCGTAATTGGTAAACCCCGGCACTGACAAGACGCCCCGCGTGATGCGGTTTTCATCAATGTCTTTTTGTTCGCCCATGGCTTCGTTCGATGACTGATACACGCCAGGCGCCAGGTCCAGGAACTGCGGCTTGTCGCGGCTGCCCGTGATGGTCTCGTTGATTTTGTTCCCCAGGCCACTGAAGAAGCCGCCAATGCCACCGCCTGAGCCGCCGGTGGACGCAGATGTTCCAGGCGAGGCTTCTGAAGCCTTCGTCGTGTCGCCTGGGGTACCTTCGGTGCTGGTGGTCGACTTGATGGAGTTCCCCAGACTGCTGAAGAAGCCGCCAATGCCACCGCCTGAGCCAGCAGCCGGCGCGGCCTCGGTGCTTTGCGACGGGGCGCTGTCGGGTGAGTTTTCGGCGCGCCCCGATGAACCCATCAACGGCAACAGAAGACACAGGGCCAATTTGGTGGCGCGGCGAGCTTCAGAGGAAGAAAAGAAAGATGTGACAGACATGCGTGTACCCCGAGCGTCCGGCGTTGCGGACGAGTTCCCTGCGAAATTGCTTTATTTACAACCTGAATTTGCGCCGCGGATACCCGCTGTGACCAAATTGGCGCTGCTTCGGTCCACCGTGAGGCAAGACACTTCCAGTGACTCGGGTGGAATGCGGATTTGCTTGCGATCGAGCCAGACGTCCTGGCCTGCCACCTTCACATGGACAAACCCCGTGTCCGAGACTTCAAAGATTTTGAGAGGGAAGGTGATGTCTTTGACATTCAGGGGCGTGCGCTCGCTTTTGCCGTCTGCGTCCGTGTAGGCCTTCAGCACAGCCCGCGTGCCCATGGCGGCTGTCACCATGCCCTGCGCCTGGGCGCCGATGGCAGCTGCCATCAATAGACCGAGTGTTATTTTTTTGAAATTCGGCATTTTTTCCCTTGGGTATGTTTAATTTGTTGCTTTTCGTTACAAATTATGCCGCAGCTTTTTTACTGTCCATTCCTTGGGGTTCACGCAGTGGCATTGGCGTGCGTCGTTGCCTGCGCGCAGCAACCGTGACCATCGGGTTGATGAAAGTGGGGTCAAGGGCCTTTGCCCGCAGGCGCCACCTGTGCCAGCCAGACCTCAATCTCCTGAATGGCCTGGTCGGTGGCAGCGGTCAGGGCCCGCACGCCGCCGCTGGCGTCCGCAGTGGGGGCGACCTGCTGCACGATGAAGCTGCGCTGGGCCAGCAGGGTTTCGCCGGCGGTGCCGCGCTGCGTCAAAGTGGCGCGCAGGCGCAGCACGCCGCTGCTTTTGTCGGGGGTTTCAAATAACTGGCTGAATTCTTCCAGCGCCAGGTGCAGGTTCAAGATGAACGGGGGATGGGCGGTGAGTGTGGCGGTGGTCGCGGTGGTCGCGGTGGCGGGTGCAGCCGCGTTGGCGCGTGGTGGGCGGGCCACGGTGATGTCACCGGGCGACACGATGGCGCGGCGGAGTCCCAGTTGCGAACGCAGGCGCTGGCCGATCAGCTGGGCCGGCGGCATGCTCCAGCGTGCCAGGGTGTAAGGTTTGAGCTGTTGCGCATCGGCATAACCCAGGCGGTAGAGCACGGCGGTGCTGTTGAGCGCCAGGCTGGTCTGCGGTGTGCTGAACTCCAGCGGGGGCAACGGGGCCATGCGCGTGGTGGGCGGTGTGCGCAGCGCACCGGGGCCAAAGTCATACACCACCGGGGTGTTGGCAGGGCGCGGCAGCGTGCAACCGGCTAAGGCCAGAATATATATAAAAAATAGGCCTCTAGCCCTTATGTAAATTGCGTTAGTAGCTATTAAGTTCATAGTGTTTTATTTGGAGGGTGAGGCAAAGCCGGGTTCGCCCGGGCCGGGTGGCGTGGTGGGTTTGCCGAGCAGCATGGCCTGCGGGTTGTCGATGAGGGTTTGCGTCAGCTCGCCCAATTGGCGGGTGGTGCGAGCGGCGTCTTGTACGGCCTGGTCGACGCGAGGCAAGGTGTTGACGCGCAGGGTCTGACCGGTAGCGACCAGAATGTTGGCGCCCTGGTCAAGTTGATCAAGCGTGCCGCCGGCGGCATACATGCGCTCGGTGACCAGCCGGAAGGCACGCGCAGAGGCTTTGGCTTCATCCGCGCTGTCGCCGACCCGTTTGGAGGTGAGCTTGATGATGTCCAGCGTGTCCTGCCCCGACTGTGTCAGTTCAGGCAGGGTGCTGCGGGTTTGCGCGGTGAGCTGTTTGAGTTCGTCGGCGGCCTGGCCGATGTGAGTCACCGCGCCCATCAGCGTTTTCTGGTTGTCGTCAGACAGCAGCTGGTTGACGCGCTGGCTGGATTGCTCAAGCTGTTCCAGCAGGCGCTCGCCGCGGTCGGTCAGCTTGGCCAGAAGACCGGCCCTGAGTTCGATGCGGCTGTGGGGCGGCAGACGCGCAGGCGCAACGCCGGACGCACCGGCGACGGGTTTGGCGTCATCGAGTTGAATGAATGCCAACCCGGTGACGCCCTGGTAGCCCAGCGTGGCGTAGGTGCTGGCGCTGATGGGGGCAGAGTCGTCCACCGCAATGCTGACCTGCACCTGCCCGGGCACTTGTGGGTCGAGGCCGATGGCGGTGACCTTGCCAACAGGCACACCCTGAAAGCGCACGCTGGCTTGCGGCTGCAGGCCGCTGACGTTGACTGCCCCTGTCAGCTCGTACACGTTGAGCGCACGGGTGTCGCGCGTGAGCCAGACGGCCAGGCTGACCAGGACGGCGCTGAGCAGCAGCACAAAGCTGCCAGCCGCCAGCGCGTGAGATTTGTTTTCCATAGTTCGCTCTTTTTAACCTGCTTACGGGTGATCTTGCAACAGGGCGCTGGCGCGTCGGCCGCGTTCGCCCAGAAAAAATTCTTTGATGAAGGGGTGCGGCTGCGCCATGACGTGCGCGGCGGTGCCGTCAGCCACGATGTGTTTGTCGGCCACCACCGCGATGCGGGTGGACAGCTCCAGCAGCGTGTCGAGGTCATGGGTGACCATCACCACCGTCAGGCCCAATTCCTGGTGCAGGGATTTCAGCAGGGCGCAAAACTCGTCGGCGCTGCCGGGGTCGAGGCCGGCGGTGGGTTCGTCCAGCAGCAGCAGCGGTGGGTCCATGGTCAGGGCGCGGGCCAGCGCCGCGCGTTTGGTCATGCCACCCGACAAATCAGCGGGCATCTTGTAGGCGGCAGACGGGTCCAGCCCGACCATGCGCAGCTTGACCATGGCCACGTCGCGGATCAGGTCGTCGGGCAGGGTGCCCAGTTCGCGCAGCGCAAACGCAATGTTGTCGAGCACGTTGAAGGCCGAGAACAGTGCGCCGTGCTGAAACAGCATGCCGACGCGGCTGGCTGCACCCTCGCGGCCCATGTGCTCGGCGGGCTCACCCAGCACCGTCACGCGGCCCCGTGCAGGCGTCGCCAAGCCCAGGATCTGCCGCAGCAGCACTGTTTTGCCAGAGCCGGAGCCGCCCACAATGGACAGCAGCTCGCCGGCTTCAATGCGCAAGCTCAAATCCTGATGCACCACGGCGTCGACCCCGGCGCTGTGGAACACCGACCAGAGCTTGTCAATGTCAACCACCGGTGCGTTCATATGCCCACGTTCTTGAAAACGACTGCAAACAAGGCATCCACCAGCAGCACCACGGTGATGCTGGTGACCACCGAGGCTGTGGTGCCTTGGCCCAGGCTCTCGGTGTTGGGTTTGACGCGCAGGCCGTAGTGGCAGCCAATCAGCGCAATCAGCAGCCCGAACACCACCGATTTGCCCATGGCCAGCCACAGATTGCCAATCTCAACCGCGCCGGGCAGCGTGGCAAAAAAGTAGGCTGGCGTCACGCCCAGCACCGCGTCGGCCGCCAGCATGCCACCCAGCAGGGCCGCCAGCGTGGTCCAGACGGCGATCAGGGGCATGGCCATGGCCATCGCCAGGGCCCGCGGCATCACCAGCCGGTAGCCTTTGGCGATGCCCATGACGCGCATGGCGTCAAGCTCTTCGGTGACCCGCATCACGCCAATCTGGGCCGTGATGGCCGAGCCGGAGCGCCCGGCAATCAGAATGGCGGCCAGCATGGGGCCGAGCTCGCGGATGATCGCAATGCCCAGAATATTGACGATGAAGGTGTCGGCGCCGAATTGACGCAATTGGCGCGACATCAGGTAGGCCAACACAACGCCAATCATGAAGCCCACCAGCGCGGTCACCGGCAACGCCGTGGCCCCAATGCGGTACAGGTGGCCCGACACATCGCGCCACGGGCCGCGCCCGGGTGCGCGGATCAGCCTGGCGCCATCCAGCAGCAGCTGGCCCAGCAGTGTCAGCAGACCCACCAGGTGGTCCCACAGCCCCCACAGCTTTGCACCCAGTTTTAAAAACAATTGCCAGAAGGATGTGCGCGCGGGTTTGCCCTCGGGTGCGGTAAAACGCGCCACCCGCGCCAGCATGCTGCGCTGGCCGCTGTTCAATGCCAGCTGGTCTGGCCATTGGCGGCCCCAGCTGTTCCACAGCAGTTGGGCGCCGGTATGGTCAAGCCGGGTGAGCTCGCGCAGGTCCCATGCCAGCGCGCCGGGTGTGGCAGCCTCTGCCAGCGCCTGCGAGATGCGGCGCCAGCTGGCTGGTTCGGCCAGCCGCGCCGCGCTCCAGCCGCCGCCCAGCACCGCACAACGGCCAGACGGGCCGGTTTGCAGGGTGAGTGTGGGGAGGGTGTCGGGCATGGCGGTCTTCAGGCCAGCATCGTAACGGCAATGCAGGCCGCCGGACGCCTTTGGCTATGCGGCAAAATGCCTGCAGAGATACGAAAGAGCCACCTCATGAGCACTCCTTTTGACTACATCATCATCGGCGCTGGCACGGCGGGTTGCCTGCTGGCCAACCGCCTGAGTGCTGACGGGTCCAAGCGGGTGCTGCTGATCGAGGCTGGTCGCCCGGACAACTACCACTGGATTCACATCCCGGTGGGCTACCTGTATTGCATAGGCAATGCGCGCACCGACTGGCTTTACAAGACCGAGCCCGATGCGGGCCTGAACGGGCGCAGCCTGCGCTACCCGCGTGGCAAGGTGCTGGGTGGCTGCAGCAGCATCAACGGCATGAT
>JBBQZG010000078.1:0-14876 GCA_038207945.1 Burkholderiales bacterium | reverse complement strand
CCTGACTCGAAATCAGGCGTACCGCAAGGTACCGTGGGTTCGAATCCCACTCTCTCCGCCAAGTCACATAAGGAAAGCCTGCTATTTAAACGATAGTGGGTTTTTTCTTTTAGCACAAGTTTTTTCTGTTTACAGACTATTTTCAGACTGCGGTACATGGTTTACACCACGCAACCGCCACCAGTTCACCCCTTCAACCGCACCAAATCCCGGGGGGCTCTGACCATGCGCAGCAACATCAGGCCATCATAATTGCCCGCGCCCCTGACGAACCATGCCCCGCTTCGGGCTTTGCTGGCTGGCTTTGCACTTTGGCAGAAACGGGCGCGAGGGGGTATTTCCTTGGAACAACACCACCCGGCGCGATCTGGCCGTGCCTCAAGTGGTGATTGGGTGACTTGTAAAGCGTAACGCCACAAGATACAATCCACTATGATTAAGTCATTCGGGCACAAAGGGCTGCAAGCGTTTTTTGAGCGTGGCACCAAGGCAGGAATTCGTCCTGACCATGCGACCAAGTTGGCGCGACTGCTGGCACGCCTGGACGTGGCTACATGCGATCGGGATATGAACCTGCCCGGCTGGGGCTTACACCCACTGACAGACGATTTGAAGGGGCATTGGGCCGTGTCTGTCAATGGCAACTGGCGAATAACTTTTACCTTTGACGGCACAGACGCAGTGCTGGTCAATTACTTGGATTACCACTAGGAGCCGCACCATGACCCGCATGTTTAACCCACCTCACCCCGGCCTTATGCTGCGCGACGACGTGTTGCCTGCGCTGGGGCTGAGTGTGACCCAATCCGCCGAACAGTTGGGAGTGTCGCGTGTGGCGTTGTCCCGTGTGCTGAATGGCCGGGCTGCTATTTCGCCTGATATGGCGCTGCGCATTGAAGCGTGGCTGGGTGCTGACCGTGGGGGTGATGCCCGTGTATGGCTGGCAGAGCAAAGCGCCTATGACGTGTGGCAGGCAGAGCAACGGTTCAAGGCCACACCCATGCGCGTTCAACCGGCACCGGCAATGACTGCATAAAGTTTTTGCCACGCCGAGGGCGGAATTAATTATCCCACCCGAAAAACCGTCCCTTCACCGGCCCGGCGCTGGCACCCCTTTTGAAGGCCGCACCTGAAGGGGCGCCATGCACGCCTTTACGGCCCTTACGGTGATGTCGACCGCGACGGCGTGGCGAACCAGTACGACCGCGATCGTGATGGTGACGGCATTCGCAATCGCTACGATCGCCTTCCGAACAATCCATACCGCAACTAGCCATGATTGCGGCACCTGACGTCGCTGTGGCAAGGCGAAAGTGGCTCAGATCATTGTTTGTGCAAATAGGCCCGCCAGCCACCCAAGTGGCTGATGTCCTTCGCTTGCGACGTGGCATATGCCTCGCAGACAAAGCCCTGCACCTGGTTGCCATCCTCCAGTTCAACCGAGCCAATGCCTAGCGGCGCGGGGATACCGGCGACAAAGGAGCCAAACTCTCGCGCTGGCAACTCCCACACTTCCAATTCAATGGCGACACCACCCTCTGCCACCCGCAGCATCCCGGGCCGGTGAGGCGGTCCGCCCGGCAACGCAAACAGCTTGTAACAAGGCGCACTGCGCATGGACTGCAACAGTTTTGCACCGCGCTGGGTCAATTGCCAATTCAGGGGTAGCCCACTCAAATGTGCGCCGCACACTGC
Organism: Burkholderiales bacterium; assembly: GCA_038207945.1. Lineage (GTDB taxonomy): Bacteria > Pseudomonadota > Gammaproteobacteria > Burkholderiales > Burkholderiaceae_C > Rhodoferax. The sequence continues at coordinate 13,181 of JBBQZG010000078.1, read as the reverse complement.
CACACGCACCTGACCTGACGGAAATGCCGCAGTGTCAGGTACAGCACTTGCCAGCTGATGCGGCGCGTGGGGCATGGCACCCACAGTGGGCACGGTGCGTGCGTGTAAGCGCGCAGCTAACGACAACAAAGGCAAGTCCTGCCCGGCGCGTGCCACAAGCGTTACACCCCAAGGCATGTTGGCCACGGCAGCACTCATGAACCCGGTCGGTACGGCCACGGCGGACAAATCAAGCAGGTTCACAAAGTTGGTGTAGTGTCCCAAATTGGAGTTGAGTTGGATTGGTTCTGCCTCAACCGCTGCAATGGTGTACGCGGAACTGGCCGTGGGCGTGACCAGGCAGTCGATGTGGTCCCACACGGGAAGCGTTTGCTGTTGCAACTCTTTGAGTCGGTAAAGCGCAGCGAAAGTATCGGGTGCTGAAATCTGGATTCCTCTTTCGGTGATGGCACGCGTGACCGGGTGCAACGCCTCTGGCGACAACTCAATGAGGGCGCGAATAGCTTGGTAGCGCTCGGCCACCCAAGGACCTTCATAGAGAAGGCTCGCCACTGACCGAAACGGACTGAGGTCCACTTCCACCGGCATGCCACCCAGGGCCTTCAGGTGCGCCACGGCTTGGACAAACTGCGCTGGACCCTCTGGGTTGCCATGAAACTCAAGGTCTATTTCACGCGGCACACCAAAACGGAAGCTGCTGGCAGCGCCAAAGTTATGGCCATGTGGGGGCAAAGTACGCGAGTACGCATCCAGCGGGTCCTCGCCCTGTGCGACAGCCAGTACGGTGGCAGCATCCCCGGCGGTGAGTGCAAACACCGACACCACGTCCAGCGTGCGGCACGCAGGCACCACGCCTGTGGCAGGAATGCGGCCACATGTTGGCTTCAGGCCCACCAGGTTGTTGAGCATGGCCGGCACCCGGCCCGACCCAGCTGTGTCGGTGCCGAGCGAAAAACTCGCCAGGCCCAGGGCCACAGACACGGCTGACCCGGCAGAAGATCCACCCGAGATGTAATTTGGGTTGATGCTGTTGCGGCACGCGCCATACGGCGAGCGCACACCCACCAGGCCCGTGGCAAACTGATCCAGGTTGGTCTTGCCCACCGGAATCGCACCGGCTGCAATCAACCGCTGCACCACTGTGGCGCTCACCTGCGGGGTGTAGGCAAACTCCGGGCAGGCTGCGGTGGTGGGTATACCGGCCAGGTCGATGTTGTCCTTGATCGCAAAAGGGATCCCGTACAGGGGTAGCGTCTTCGGATCACGCCCGTCCAGTGCCGCTGCATATGCCAGCATTTCATCGCGCGTAAGTCGACGAATCCAGATATGGCGGTCTAACTCGGCGACTTCCAACACCATCTGCGCATGCAACGCCTCCACCAGCGCCATCGGGGTCAAGCTACCATCCAGATACCGGGTCCGCAGCGCGGGAATCGATAAATCAAACATCATCATCTCCATTTGTCCAATTGGGTTAACGCATCAGCACAAGGGCTTGTCCGGCCGTCACTGCCTGGCCTTCGACACACAGCAGTTGTTCAATGCAGCCATCACAAGGGGCGTACACGGTGATTTCCATCTTCATGGACTCGATCACCAGCAGCGCTTGACCGGCCTTGACCTGCGTGCCCACCGCTGCCAGCACTGACCAGACCCCGCCCGAAACCTGGGAGGCCACCACCTCGCCGTCAAATGCCTTGGCTGCAGCAGCGCGTGCGCCAGCATCGTCTGCGACTCCCGCATCGGGTGCTTCGGATACACCAGCGAGCCGCCAGCGTTCCCGTTCGGCCTCAAAAGCCGCCTGCTGACCTTGCTTGAATTGGGTGATGGAGTCGGCGTTGTCAGCCAAGTAGCGCTGGTAATCGGACAGCCTGAAGCTGCCCTCTTCGATGCGCAAGCCCACCCGCCCGGCTATGAAGTCCTTGCGGTAGTCAAGCAACTCCTGAGCCCCCATGGGATAAAAGCGGATCTGGTCAAAAAAGCGCAACAGCCAGGGCTTGCCGGCGGTGAATTCCCGCGTCTCGCGCCAGCGGTTCCACATTTGCACCGTGCGGCCAACAAACTGGTAACCACCGGGGCCTTCCATTCCGTAGACACACAGGTAAGCGCCGCCAATGCCCACGGCGTTTTCAGGCGTCCAGGTGCGTGCCGGGTTGTACTTGGTGGTGACCAGCCGGTGCCGCGGGTCCAGCGGTGTCGCCACCGGTGCGCCCAGATACACGTCGCCCAGGCCCAGCACCATGTAACTGGCATCAAACACGATGTCATACACCGCCTGAATGTCGGGCAAGCCATTGATGCGGCGAATGAACTCGATGTTGCTGGGGCACCAGGGCGCAGTTGGGTTGACCGACTGCATGTATTTTTCTATCGCCAGTTTTGTCGCAGGATCATCCCATGACAAGGGCAGCCAGACCGTACGGCTGGGTACCTCAATGTCGGTGCTGGCACTCAATCCCGCTTGCGCTTGCAGCAAGTGGTCCATCAGATTGGCCAGTGGTAATTTGAGCGGGTCGTAATGCACCTGAAGGGATCGAATGCCGGGTGTCAGATCAATCACACCAGGCAAATGACCTGCATCGCGCAAAGCCTGTACCCGCGCCATCAGGGCATGCACCAAAAAACGTAGCGTCAGATCCAGCTGCAGTTCGCCAAACTCCACCAGCACATAAGCATCTCCGGCGCGCCGGTACACCACCTCAACGCTGTCGCCCTGGGCCGCTTGATGCAACAGCACTGGGCCGTCCTGCGGCTGGCTTCTGGCTGCCTGCAAAAGAGGGAGCTGACTGGTGATGAGCGATGGAGCTGCCAATGCATTTTGCTGGGCAACCAAAAGCGCGGTTGCATCTGCGTGGCGCATGGGCACAAAGTGCACCGTGTTACCGGGCGCTAGCTGGCCCAACTTCCAAAGTTCAGCTTGCGCCACCGTCGCCGGGCAGACAAAACCGCCCAAGCTCGGGCCATCGGGTCCCAGGATGACGGGCATGTCCCCAGTAAAGTCAATGGCGCCAATGGCATACGCATTGTCATGAATGTTGGACGGATGCAAACCGGCCTCGCCTCCATCACGGCGTGCCCAACTGGGCTTGGGTCCAATCAGGCGCACACCGGTGCGACTGGAGTTGTAGTGCACCTGCCAGTCGGTGGTAAAAAACATGTCCATATCGGCTGGTGTGAAAAAGTCTGGTGCGGCATGTGGTCCGACCAGGACACCAATTTCCCAATGGCTGATGTAGTTGGGAATTAGGGATGCTGCCGTGGCGCTCTCCATCGCTGGCAAACTGACCGACTGGCCGATGTGCAGCACATCTCCCGCGAGCAACACGCGTCCCCCGTGACCACCAAACTGACCCAGGGTGAACGTGGATTTGCTGCCCAAATAGTCCGGGACATCGATGCCTCCCGCCACGGCCAGATAAGCACGGCAGCCTGCGCTGATGACTTTGCCCATGCGAAGGGTCTGCCCTGCTGCCACCATAAAACTGACCCCCATGGGAACAGGCATACCGTCCAGCGTCAATTCCAGCGGCGCACCGGTGATAGCCAAGGTTTGCGCACTGCGAAAACACAAGGTCGGACCGGTCACCGTGATCTCCAGCGCGGCCACGCCTTCTGGGTTTCCCACCAAGCGGTTGGCCAGTCGCAGCGCGAGTCCATCCATAGGTCCGGAGGGTGGCACGCCCACGTCCCAATACCCAATGCGGCCCGGCCAGTCCTGGACTGAGCTTTGCACGCCCGGACTCAGCACATCAACAGCTTGGCTGGGTGCGGCAAAGGTACTCAGGCTGCGCGTGGTGTGGCACCCCTGCGTAAATGGCGCAAAGTGCATCACACCACGCAGATAGTCCAGGTTGGATTCAGATCCGGCAATCCGTGTCTCTTCCAAAGCCTGTGCCAGTTTGCCAAGGGCCTGCTCGCGGTCATCGCCATGGGCGATCAGTTTGGCCAGCATCGGGTCGTAATGGGCGCTGACCTCGGTGCCCCGCTCAATCCAGGTATCCACCCGGATGCCCTTTGGAAACTTGACCTCAGTCAGCAAGCCGCTGGAAGGTTGAAAGTTTTTGGTGGGGTCTTCGGCATACAACCGGGCCTGAATCGCATGGCCCCGTGACACCACCTGCAGGGTACTCAGTGCGGGCATCTCGCCTGCAGCCAGACGCACCATCCATTCGACCAGGTCAACCCCAGTGACAGCTTCTGTCACTCCGTGCTCGACTTGCAGACGGGCGTTGACTTCCAAAAAGAAAAATTCCTGCGTTGCTGCGTCCACGACAAATTCAACGGTGCCCGCCGAACGGTAATGCGCTTTTTTTGCCAACCTGCAGGCCGTGTCCAGAAGCGCCAAGCGAACCTCTTCGCGCAAGTTGGGAGCCGGTGTTTCCTCCACCACCTTCTGGTTGCGCCGCTGTAGCGAACAGTCGCGCTCGCCGAGCGCCAGCACATTGCCCGCGCCATCACCAAAAATCTGCACTTCGATGTGACGCGCATCGCTGATGAAGCGCTCCAGAAAAACCCCGGCATCCGAAAAATTGGATTGTGCGAGACGTTTTACAGACTCAAACGCCGAGCGTAGCGTCTCGGCATCCGAACACATTTGCATGCCAATGCCACCACCACCCGCGCTGCTCTTGAGCATCACCGGGTAACCTATCAGGTCGGCATGCATGAGTGCCGTGTCCAGGTCGGCCAGCAAGCCGGTACCAGGCAGCAAGGGCACACCAGCCTCTGAGGCCAGCGCCCGGGCCGTATGCTTGAGGCCAAAGGTGCGCATTTGCTGCGGTGTGGGGCCGATGAAGGCCAGTCCTGCCGCCTCGCACAACTCCACAAACTGCGCGTTTTCCGACAAGAAGCCGTAGCCAGGGTGAATGGCCTGCGCACCTGCGGCTAACGCAGCTTCTACTATTCGGTGCATGGCCAGGTAGCTGCCCGCCACCGCTGCCGTACCGACGCAGACAGACTCGTCGGCCATGGCCACATGGGTTGATTCAGCATCGGCCTGCGAGTAGATTGCCACCGCGCCTACACCCATCTGGCGCAGTGTACGAATGATGCGACAGGCGATGGCACCGCGATTGGCAACAAGAACTTTTTTGAACATGGTCAGATTGAATCAATGGGCAGGTCGTCCAGCCGGGAGAAAACACAGAACCGGTCGTCCGGTCTGCGTGCCAGTGGTCAGGCCGGGTTCCATACCAGGCAGCGCACCGGTGTCGGGTTGTAAGCGTTGCAAGGGTTGTTGAGTTGCGGGCAGTTTGAAATCAGCACCACGACGTCCATCTCAGCGCGCATCTCCACATATTTACCGGGGGCAGACACGCCATCCTCAAAGGTCAGCCGACCTTCTGGCGTGACCGGCACATTCATGAAGAAGTTGATATTGGAGGCAATGTCTCGTTTTTGCAGGCCATAGGGACTGTTGGCAATGGCTGCCATGAAGCTGTCACGGCAACTGTGCATGGCCCGCTTTTCCAAGGCGTAGCGCACCGTATTGCTTTCACAGGAACAGGCACCACCCAGCGTGTCATGACGACCACAGGTGTCGGCCACGATGGTCAGCATAGGCCGGCCTTCGCTGGACATGAGCACGCTGCCCAAGCTCAAGTACAAAGCCCCTTGCGCCTGGATGGTGTGGGTCAGACTGTAGTGTTCTTCGGGGTCATCGACGGTGAAGAACAGAGTGTCCACGGCCTGGTTGCCTTCAAGGTCGACAATACGAAGAATCTGGCCTTTGACGATCTTTTGCAGCCAGGGTTCGCCCGCTGGAACGATGGCATCCACGACGGCGTGCGCCGGGTCCAGCGCGCTAAGTTGAAGTGTGGCGGACATTGAGGATTTCCTTGGTGTGATGGGTCAGACGAATGAGGTGTGGTGCCGGCACGGGTTCACAAAAACCAGCGCTCGGTATTGATGAAGCCGCGGTCGTTTTCCGGGCAAGACAGGCGGCAGGGATCGGTGGCACCGGCAGGGCCCGAGCGCCAGGCAGTCAAGGTCACCGGACCGGGCGCATAGGCAGGCGCGGGATCAAGCGGGTGTGGCGCTGCTGACAGAACGACCAGCACATTCATCTCGAAGCGCAAGTCCACATGCTGGCCGGGTTGCCGGTGAGCCGCATCAAACTGCAGGTGACCTAGCGAATCTGCGCTGACTTTGCTGAAAAAATTGACGTTGGCGTTGAGGTCGCGGCGACCCAGGCCCCATTTATTGAGCTCGACCACCAGCCCGTCCAGACCACTACGGTACATGCCGTTGCGGTGTTCCTGGTAGCGCGCCTGGCCATACTTTTGTTCAACGCCCGCTGCATCCAGCACGCCCGAAAACGTGTCATGCCAGCCACAGGTATCTTCCGAGATGGAACACAGCACGCGCCCCATGTCCGAGTAGCACACATGGCCCTGCGTCAGAAAAGCCGTGTGCTGTGCCTTGAGCGTGTCGGGCATGTTGTAGCGTTCGGTCTTCTCTTCCTGGTTGAAAAACAGCGTGGATACATTGGCGTTGCCGTTCAAGTCCGTCAGGCGCAGGGTGTTGCCGCGGCGCAGCAGGCCAGACCAGTGGCATCCGCCGGGCAAGGACTCTTCCCACAGCACAAGCTCAGGTGAATAACTGGCAGAAGTGACTGGCACGGCGGCGCGGGCCAGGGCAGGTAAATCGGCAAAGGTAATGGGCATGGTGGGCTCGCTTGGGGATAGGGTGGAAATGGTTTGTGACTGGCTCAAACGGCAATACTTTGCTGGTTGAGTTGTTCCAGCATGTCCAGGTCAGTGGTGATGCCGGTGCTTTCCCGGATGCGCGCCAAAATCTCCGTACGCAAGGCCCGAAACGGCTCACTGTGCTTCATGTCCTGCGTGCGCTGGGCAGGCAGTGGCACTGGAAAAATTCTGTGGATGCGCCCTGGGCGCGGCTGCATCAACACCACACGCTGGCCCAGGTAAACCGCCTCTTCCACATCGTGGGTGACAAACACGATGGTGGTTTTTTCAATGCGATGGATGTGCAAAATCAGGTCATGCATGACCTCGCGCGTCTGTGAGTCGAGTGCGCCAAAGGGCTCGTCCATCAACAAGACGGAGGGGCGCCCCATCAGTGCACGGGCAATCGCCACACGCTGTTGCATACCGCCCGAGAGCTGATTGGGATATGCATCTCTGACCTTATTCAGACCAATCAAGTTCAGCAAGGCTTCGGCACGACCCGAGGCAGACTCGACATCTGACGATGTCAAGTTTTCGCGGTTGACCTTCAGCAGCCTGCTGAACTTGATGTTCTCCATGACGGTGAGCCATGGGTACAGGCTGTAGTGCTGAAACACCATGGCTCGGTCCGCCCCGGGCGTTGAAATATTGAGCCCGTCGCAGAACACTTCGCCGCTGGTGCGATACTCCAGACCGGCAAGAATGCGCAACAGCGTGGACTTGCCACAACCGGACGCACCCACCAAAGTGATGAACTCGTTTTCCTCAATGAGGAGATTGACATTTTCCAGTGCGGGAATCGGACTGGCAGCACGTTCAAAAATTTTGCCGACTTGATTGATAATGACTTTTGACATGGCTTTATCCTCGTGTGTGAGCCCAGGGATACAGGCGACGATGTAACCAGCGAAAGCCCTGATCCATGACCAAGCCAATCACGCCAATCAGGATGATGCCGCCAAAAATAGTGTCGGTTTTGAGGTAGCGCTGAGCTTTGAGAATGGCGTATCCCAGACCTGAGTTGGCAGCAACCAGTTCTGCCACCACCAGGTAAGTCCAGGCCCATCCCATGGTGATGCGCAATGTGTCAAGAATGGCGGGGCGAGCCGATTGGGCCAACACCAGTCGAATCATCTCGAAACGAGTGGCGCCCATGGTCAGTGCAGCTTCGATCTGCGCCAGAGGAACCAATCGCACGTTGTCAGCCACCATCAAGACCATTTGAAAAAAAGTACCGATAAAGATGATTGAAATCTTGGCACTTTCACCAATACCCAGCCACAACATCACCAGCGGAATGAAGGCAACCGCCGGCATATAGCGGATGAAATCGGTGAGTGGCTCAAGCAAGGCTTCTACTGGGCGAAACGCACCAATCAACAGGCCCAGTGGCAAGGCCAGGACGGCAGAAAAAGCAAAGCCTGCTGCCACACGGTAAATGCTGATCAACGCATCGCCAGTCAAGTCATCTTCGATCAACCAAGTGGTCAAACGCGTCAACACGCTCCAGGGTCCTGGCAGAAACAGCGGATCAATCCAACCTGAGGCTGACAACATCGCCCAAGCTGCGAAAGGGATGAATAAACCAAGGAACGCGAACATCCAGTACTGGCTGCGCGATAACTGGCCTGCGATACGCCAGATGCCTGGACGGGCCGGGTGCGAAAAGGTGTCTGTCATGCGGGCTCCGGTGGTTGAAAAACAAAGCAAGAGAGGACGGCGCTACACACCATCTCCTCCCGGGCTTTTGTCCCTCCGTGGAGCCGCAACGATCGCGGCCGACAGCTCTCGGACCAGACAGCGCCAAAAATTTGACGCCCGGAACCCTAGCGGTCTAGTAAGTCAAGCGGCGTGCGGTGCACATCGCCCTCTCTTGTTGATTGATAAGCAACTTGGATGCCAGGTTGAAACACCAGACTTCTATGCTGATGGATGCAGTTGACCTCACCGTGTTGGGTCACCGCCCCTCGGGAATCCATTTGGAACCTGAATTTGCACCAAATAAGTGATTGCGCACAGCCGCAGTGCATTGGCTGCACGCATGTAGAACTTCTTCACCAGCTCGACAGCGAACACATTGACCAACACCAACCCAATCCGATCATGCACGGCATCAGCGGTACTGAAAGGGGCACAAAGCCGAAGAACCTATGAATGGCAAGTCAGTCTGCTAATTTCATCAAAGGCGGGTTGCGTTGGTGGACCACTCCAGAATCTGCCAATAACCAGAGTAAAAGGGACTGTCGATGGCGGCCTGGGTGTAATCCAACTGGCGAACTGCGAAAGCCAGGCTCACGCCCTGCAACGCAGGCAAGGTCGAGCGCTCAATCACCCAGTGCCCGGCATCGAGCATGCCAAACGAAATTTCAAAGTCCAGAAGCTCCTGGGCCATGCCAGGGTATCGAGCAAGTACGCCAGACAAGGTTTGCCCATCCTGCGTGTCGCGCGGCCAATCAGTCAGCCGGGGTCGTACATGCATGGCGTGCTGGCCGGCAACGAAAAAGCGTTCACGGGTATCGCGACCCGTCTCATCGAGTCGGGCCAGAGCGATGAAGCGACCGGTTGAGCCTGGTAACCGGTCCCAGATCTCAAGATAGGACGCATGCACGCCGGTCTCAATCACACGCTCGGGGATTTCAAACACCATGACACCCGCATCCACATCCGCACGCGGCGGCTGAAAATCAAAGCGGCGATGCCAGGTACAGACGTCACCTTGTGTTTGCTGCTCAACATGTGTCACGCCGCAAAACCCTTGCTGGTTGGCAAGTTGGGTTTGAGCATCAACCCCAGGACGTTCGCTTGGGATGCGCACGTCAGCGTGCCACACACTGGTCTGCAACCAGCGCACAAATGTGCTCTCGTCACATATTTGTGGGGTTTCCAGCAGCCTGCGCGCCCAGACACCGCGGTAGTGATCGGGAACGGGCTTCATTCGCATGCCTGTGGAAACGGGGGCAGACTGCGGTAAAACGCCATATCGTGGTTCGGCCAGATCACCGCTCCCGTTTCGCGAGCCAGTGCTTTGAGCTTGAGGATGCTTTGCACCGCCTGCGCCTCGCGCCCCCGCCACAGGGTACCGGGGGCCACCTCGTCATCCAGGTTTTCCTGTAGATCGGCCGCATCACCTGCCAGCAAAACTGGCGGTCCCTTGGGCAATTCAATGAACATAGACATATGGCCCACTGTGTGCCCTGGCGTTGCCACAGCCTGCACGCCGGGCAACACGCTGTACTCACCCTGCTGCAGGCAAAAGTGCAAGGGCGTACCCGCATCGTCGAGCAGATCATCGGCAAACACCGCGGGGTCGGCACCACTTCGGGCCGCGATGACTTCTTCGTGTTGCACATGTACCTCGGCGCCACAGCCACAGCGTTTGAGATCCTTCAAACCGCCTGCATGGTCAAAATGAAGGTGCCCAATGAAGATCACATCCACATCCTGTGGTGACAGACCCAAGCGCGCCAGATGATGGGGAATGCGCTGCTCTTCATGCATGTTGGGTGCGCCGAAATTGAACACCTCCGGGTTGTAATACCGGGCTCTTCCAAGGGGATCATGAATCTTGGCATGGTCGCACCCCACGTCATACAAAATTCGGCCATTCGCGGTTTCAATCAGGTAGGCCAGGATGGGCGCTTCAATCTGCTGCCCACGGCCGCGATTCAAAGTGGAAATGGATTTGTCATAACGATGGGTGGCAGTGAGCAGCGGCCACATTTTTTTCACTTGCGTCATGCCATTGCTTTCTGGTTAGATGTGACTTGCAGCGCCAACAACACCTGATCCGCGTTGATGACTCGACCAAAAATGCCACCCTCGACACCGATCATCGCCAATGCTGGGGCCTGTAGCGCAGGATCACTGGCGGCAGTTGCATCGCCGACGGTGATGCAACTGTAGCCTCGGTCCACGGCTTCGCGCAATGTGGAGTGCACACACACCTCAGTGGTCACGCCACACAGAATCAGCTGGTGGATATTGCGACTGCTGAGAACCCCTTCCAAGTCTGTCAGGTAAAACGCACCATAACCCGGCTTGTCGAGCACGATTTCACCTTTCTGCGGTTGCAATTCATCAATGAAGTCGTGCCCGTGCTCGTCTCGGATCAACAAACGTCCCATGGGACCCAGACTGCCAATAGGCGCACCGGCTCGTATGCTGCGCCGCATTTTTTCCGGTGAGCAGTCTGACAAGTCCGGCTGATGACCTTCCCGCGTGTGCACCACCAGCATATTGACTTCTCGTGCTGCAAATAACAGGCGACGAATTTGGTCAATGGGCTGAGACAGCCTTGCAACATTCAGGCCCGCGCGTGCCGCGTAACCATGCGGACTGCAAAAATCTCTTTGCATATCGATGACCAGCAACGCTGTGACGGCAGGGTCAATATTCCACGCGTGTCCCATCTTCTTCACCGCGCTGAGGAGAAACCGTTGTCAATGGCCTGTGCAATGCGCACGGCGACTTCCTGTGCCAGTAAGCGACCTTTTTCAGCGCTGGAGCCCTTGGCAGAAGACAACACCCCTGACGCTGGCACCCAGTCCGTGCGCGTGGGATACATGTCGTAGGGCGGAAAGTCCGCTGGTCCATCATCCGGAATCAGGTCAAGTCGCACCAATGACGGGTGGTAGTGCAGCATCATGGACGTTTCCAGCACGGCCGCGTGCTCGAGTGCAAAGCCAGGAAAGCCTTCGGGAAACACATCTGCCAGGGTGTCGGGCGTCATGAAGTCCCAATATTCGAGCCGCATGACTTCGAGCTGCGTGCCTGGACCCACATCGCGCAAGCCCAGGTCTATGCCCTCAATCAGGAACCACTGGTTCTCATAGTGACCATTGACGACCACAAGTTTAGTGACACCATGACGTGCAAATTCTCGCACTGCGTCGCGCACAGAGCCAATCAGGGTGGCCGCATCCACGCTGGTGGTGCCGCAAAAATGTTGGCCACCGCCACACTTGGGTTGCGACTTATAGCCATAAGACAGCGTGGGAGCGACCAGCCCACCGACCCTTGCAGCAGCATCAGCAGCGACTGAAGCGGACAGCAGGCCATCGGTGCCGAGCGGCAAATGGGGACCGTGCTGCTCCAGCGCGCCAACTGGCAACAGGATAGGCGGTTTATCAGTGGCAATGCGGCTTTGGTAATCCAGCCAGGACAATTGATTCATCCATACTGTATTCATGGCCTCTCCTTCTTCAAAATTGGCATATGCGGTGGCTGCCCACCCGTGTCAGCGGCTTCAATCAGAGCCGCGAAAGCAATCAGCGCGCCGCCCACCCACTCCAAGGTAGACAGATGCTCGCCACCCCACCAGGTGGCTGTGAGCACGGCCACCAGCAATTCGGCCAGCATGACCACGCCGGCGCGACCACTTTCCATGTGGGTCACACCAAATTGCCAGGTCGCCGTGGCCAAAAGCAACCAGCCAAATCCATAAGCAAACAAAGCCAATGACTGTGCCAACGAAACGTCTGGGACGGTGGCACCCTCCCCCCACACCCAAAAAAATGAGAGCACACCACAGCCCATGAACACAGCCGCTGTTTTGGAACGAATCGGAATGTCCTGGCCTGCACGCGCGATCACGTTGTTGCCGGCAAATGCCAGCCCCGCAGTGAGCGCCAGTACATCCGCCACACTCAAGGATGCTTGAAAAGCCCGTGCACCTCCCAGCACCAACCAGAGCCCTGCAATTGCCACCGTAACCGCCAGTTTGCGCCTCGCATTCACACGCTCCCCGAGGAACAACCATCCCCCAAGCACCGACCATACTGGCGACAAATAAAACAAAAACATGACGCGCACCACATCACCTTGCATCAATGCGTTGACAAAGGAGGTGTTGGCCCATCCTCCGACCACCGCAAGCGCAATCAGTAACCCAGTTTGCGAACGCCAGGCAACTCGCTCCCGCCACAGAAAATAGGCCAGCGCTAGCCCGACAGGGCCGTACACCATCATGGAAAGCATGGGTCCGGCCAGTCCTACTTCGACAAACTGCTTCAGGGGCCACCACGACAGACCCCAAAGAGATGAGGAGAACAACAGCACCAACAAGGGCAGCGCAGATGGGCGCATGACAGGAAAATTTTTATCCATGAAAGTATTTACAGACCCAAGTCAAGGCATCACCGAGCCGCCATTGGGGCCAAGCACCTGACCACAATAAAAGCGCGACAGATCAGATGCCAGAAACAGTGCCGTGGCTGCGATTTCTGAAGGCTCCGCAAAACGATGCTGAGGGATATCAAGCTCTTTTTGAATCGACTCGGCACTCATGGCCTCCAGCGACACCATGGCGGTGTTGACCGGCCCCGGCGCAATGGCGTTGATACGAATGGCCGGTGCGAACTCGCGCGCCAGAGACCTTGTCAGTCCGATCACCCCTGCCTTGGCTGCGCAGTAGGGGGCCAGCTGATCTCGCCCAAGAATGCCCAGGTCAGAGGCGATGTTGATGATGACCCCTTGCCGTTGTGCCACCATCGC
>JBBQZG010000077.1:0-15060 GCA_038207945.1 Burkholderiales bacterium | reverse complement strand
CACCGAGGTCTTGATTTCGCTGGTGGAGATCATCTGGATGTTGATGCCCTCTTCACTCAGCACGCGAAACATCGTGCTGGCCACGCCCACATGGCTGCGCATGCCGATACCAACGATGGACACCTTGCAAATCTTGGTGTCCCCCACCACCTCTTGCGCGCCGAGCTTGGGCACCACCACGTTTTTCAGCAAATCCATGGCTTTGGCGTAATCACTGTGGTTAACAGTGAAGCTGAAGTCGGTTTTACCGTCTTTGCTGAGGTTCTGGATGATCATATCGACTTCGATGTTGGCATCGGCTACGGCACCCAGAATCTGGTACGCATTACCAGGCTTGTCGGGCACGCCGAGCACGGCAATCTTGGTCTCATCGCGGGTGAACGCGATGCCTGAAACGATGGCTTGCTCCATGTTTTCGTCTTCCTCAAAAGTGATCAGGGTGCCGGATTTGGCTTCTTCATTGATGTCGATGTCCCACGGCGTAAAGCTCGACAGCACACGCAGTTTGACCTTGTACTTGCCAGCAAACTCCACCGAGCGGATTTGCAGCACCTTGGAGCCCATGGAGGCCATCTCCAACATTTCTTCAAAGCTCACGGTGTGCAGGCGGCGCGCATCGGGCACCACGCGTGGGTCAGTGGTGTAGACACCGTCCACGTCGGTGTAGATCAAGCATTCGTCGGCTTTCATGGCAGCGGCCACGGCCACCGCCGAGGTGTCTGAGCCGCCACGACCCAGCGTGGTGATGTTGCCTTGCTCGTCCAGGCCCTGAAAGCCGGTCACGATGACCACGCGCCCAGCGTCGAGGTCAGCGCGCACTTTTTGGTCGTCTATCGACTCAATGCGGGCCTTGGTGTAGGCGCTGTTGGTGCGAATGGGCACTTGCCAGCCGGCGTAGCTGACGGACTCTAATCCTTGGGCCTGCAGGGCAATCGCCAACAGCGCGCTGGATGCTTGCTCGCCAGTGGCGGCCAGCATGTCCAACTCACGGAAATAGGCATCAGAAAAAGTGGACGGTGCCAGTTCTTTGGCCAGGGCCAGCAAACGGTTGGTTTCACCGCTCATGGCACTGGGAACTACCACCATCTGGTGGCCGGCCCGAGCCCATTTGGCCACGCGTTTGGCGACATTGCTGATGCGCTCAGTAGAGCCCATCGAGGTGCCGCCGTATTTATGAACAATCAAAGACATGAAGGGTTTGAGGTGGGTTGGAAGAGCGTCGGATTGTACCAATCGAGGCCTTTCCCACGCCTGACACACACACCATGGCCCACTTTCAATTGCACTTGGTGGCCCCGGGTTCGGCAGGCTGCAATCTGCGCCATCAGCGCATCGAGCTGGGCTGCAGTAGGAGTGGTCTGGTGCACGGTCAGCAACCAATGGCGCAACAGGTTCGCCAGCCGGGGCCGACTCATGGCCTGCAACGCTTTGATGGCAGGCGGCGCACCTAAGCGCGACAGATCTTCAGCCGCCACTTCAACCAGCAGGGCTTGCGCCTGTGCCGCATGACGGCTGCTGCGGGCAAAGGTGTCACGAAATTGGGGAAAACACGCCTGCAAAGCGGGCATCACACCGGCGCGGATGCGGTTACGCGTAAAACGCTCATCCACATTGCTGGGGTCTTCAATGAAACCGGCACCATGGAGCAGCAGCCAGGTGCGGATGTCGGCGCTGGCAACTTGCAGCAACGGGCGGCAATAGGTCAGGCCACCACGTTGCCACTGTGCTGCCATGGCGCTGATGCCAGGCAAACCGGCACCGCGGCTCAGGGCCAGCAGCAAGGTCTCAACCTGGTCATCCGCATGTTGCGCGATTGCTATAGTTTTAATAGCTTCTTGCGTTTTATCTATAAGGGCTAGAGCCTCAAAAGCCATATAACGCACATGGCGTGCAGCCGCTTCCGGACTTTGCCCCGCAGCATGGCGGGCATCCACTTTTTGGACCCGCAAGGGCACATCCAGCGTGGCGCAAACGGCTTGGCAATGTCGCTCGAAGTCATCCCCTGCGGCCTGCAGGCCGTGGTGCACATGGACAGCCGTGACCTGACCCGGCCATCGGCGTGCGCAGGCCAGCAACAGCGCTGTGGAATCCGCGCCACCGCTGTAGGCCACGACCAGTGGCAAGGCCGGCTCGAAAGCGGCCATCGCCTGCTCAAATGAGCGCGTCATGCGCAAGAGGCGGTCTGTGTCATTCCTGCACGGGAACGACGGCCAGGCTATTTGCCTGTGGTTTTGGTGTCGGTGAAGCGGCCATAACTTTGCAGCCGCTCATAGCGCCGATCCAGCAGGTCTTCGGTTTTCAGGTCGCTCACCTGGCGGAAGGCATCGGTCAGGGCGCGTTTGAGGAAAGCCGCCATTTGTTTAGGGTCACGGTGCGCGCCACCCACGGGTTCGTTGACGATTTTGTCAATCACTCCCAGGGCCTTGAGACGGTGGGCGGTGATGCCCAGGGCGTCCGCCGCTTCCTGCGCTTTGTCAGAGGTTTTCCACAGTATGGAGGCGCAGCCTTCGGGGCTGATGACCGAGTAAATGGAATACTGCAGCATCAGCACCTGGTCACCTACTGAAATAGCTAGGGCGCCGCCCGAGCCGCCTTCGCCGATGATGGTGACAATGATCGGCACCTCCAGCTGCGCCATCTCGAAGATGTTACGGCCAATGGCCTCGGACTGGCCACGTTCCTCGGCATCAATGCCGGGATAAGCTCCGGGGGTGTCAACAAAAGTAAACACCGGCAGCTTGAATTTTTCTGCAGTTTTCATCAGCCGCAAGGCCTTGCGGTAGCCCTCGGGCTTGCTCATGCCAAAGTTGCGGGTGGCGCGTTCGCGGGTATCGCGGCCTTTTTGCTGGCCAATCACCATGCAGGGCGTGCCGTTGAAACGCGCCAGACCACCCACGATGCTGAGGTCATCAGAAAAATGACGGTCGCCATGCAACTCGACAAAATGGGTGAACAACTCGTTCACATAATCCATGGTGTAGGGACGCTCGGCATGGCGGGCAATCTTGGTGATTTGCCACGGGGTCAAATCACTGTAGATGTCTTTGGTGAGCTGCTGGCTTTTCTTGGACAATTGGGTGATTTCTGCCGAAATATCGACAGCCGACTCTGTTTGCACATAGCGCAGTTCTTCAATCTTGTTTTCCAGTTCGGCAATCGGAGACTCGAAGTCGAGGAAAGTTTTTTTAGCCAAAACGGGCTCCTATTCAGTTGGGAACAGCGCCAAAGGTCTGTCCCGAAAGGTTTCATCTCAATGCGTTGGGGTCTAATAACCTACCGGCACCGGATCCAACGAGCGCCAAATATACCAAGTTGCCACGGTGCGGTAAGGCGCCCAGGCCAAGGCCACTTCACGGGCGTCGCTGCGGCTGACCACATCACCTGAAAAATAGCTTTTACTGATGCCATTGATCAGCCCCACATCGTCCAGCGGCAACACATCCGGGCGCATCAGGTGAAAGATCAAAAACATCTCGGCCGTCCAGCGGCCAATGCCGCGGATCGCCACCAACTCGTCAATGATGGCTTCATCGTCCATGGCACTCCACGCATCCGCATGCACCGCGCCATTGTCAAAATGCAACGCCAGATCAACCAGGTATTCGACCTTGCGCACGCTCAAACCAGCGGCACGCATGTCGTCGATTTTGAGCCTGAGCACCTGTGCGGGCGTCATCTGTTCCGGCAGTTTGGCAAAGCGATCCCACACGGTTTGAGCCGCCTTGACCGAAATCTGCTGCCCCACCACGCTGCGCGCCAAAGTGGCAAAGGCGTCACCCCGGGATTGCAGGCAAGTCGGACCGAACTGCGGAATCAGCCGCTTCATGACACGGTCTCTCTTCATGAGGTGCTTGCAGGCGTCCGCCCAATACGCAGGCGCAAGGGCATCATTAGCTACATTATTGAGAGCTATCACCGCTTTATTCCCGGGGGCTAAAGACATAAAAGCCTATAAAAATCCACTGCACGGGCAACGGCGTCAACCCTCACTTGGCAGCTTCCCACGTGGTGCCAGCAGCCGAGTCTTTAAGCACAATCCCCAAGGCCAGCAACTCGTGGCGAATGCGGTCAGCTTCAGCGAAGTTTTTGGCCGCTTTGGCGCTCGTCCGCTCAACAATTTTCTGCGCAATCATGGCTTCATCAAACGCGGCGCCAGACTGCAAAAACGCCTTCGGGTCACCCTGCAACAAGCCCAGGCAGCCACCTAGCGCCCTCAGCAACCCAGCCAGTTCGGTTGAACGGGTGCGGTTGACCACGGATGCCAGATCAAACAAAACAGCCACCGCTTCTGGCGTACCAAAATCGTCGTCCATGGCGGCCTTGAAGCGCGCGGCAAAGGGGTTTGACCAATCGATGGTCACCGCGTCAGGCGCAACCAGGTGCAACGCCGTGTACAGCCGCTTGAGCGCGGTATGGGCGTCATCGAGATGCACGTCGCTGTAATTGAGCGCAGTGCGGTAATGGGTGCGAATCAAAAAGAAACGCACGGTCTCGCGGTGGTACTTGGCCAGCACGTCGCGGATGGTGAAGAAGTTGCCCAGGCTCTTGGACATCTTCTCGTTGTCCACCCGCACGAAACCGTTGTGCACCCAGAACCTCGCCAGCGGCTTGCCGGTGGCGCCCTCGCTCTGTGCGATTTCGTTTTCATGATGGGGAAACTGCAGGTCGGCACCACCGCCATGAATGTCAAACGTCTCACCCAGGGTCGCGCAGCTCATGGCCGAGCATTCAATGTGCCATCCGGGGCGGCCTGCGCCGTAAGCGCTGGCCCACTTGGCATCCGCTGGCTCGCTGTCCTTGGCGGCCTTCCACAACACAAAATCCAGCGGGTCTTCCTTGCCATCAGCCACCGCCACGCGCTCACCCGCGCGCAACTCATCAAGTGACTTGCCCGACAGCTTGCCGTAACCGGGGAACTTGCGCACTGCAAAATTCACATCGCCGCTGGCGGCCTGATAGGCCAGGCCCTTGGCCTCCAAACGTTTGATCAGGTCAAGCATCTGGGGCACATAGTCGGTGGCGCGCGGCTCCAGCGTGGGGGGTTCAATGCCAAGCAGGCCAATGTCGGCATGCATGGCGTCTACCATCTCGTCCGTCAGCGCGCGGATGGTGATGCCGCGCTCCACCGCCCGCTTGATGATCTTGTCATCAATATCGGTGATGTTGCGTACATAAGTGACCCGGTAGCCGCTGCTTTTGAGCCAGCGCTGCACCACGTCAAACGCCATCATCATGCGGGCGTGGCCAATATGGCACAAGTCGTAAATCGTCATGCCGCAGACATACATGCGCACATGGCCCGGCTCAAGCGGGGTAAAAGGCTGCAGGTCACGCGACAGCGTGTTGTAGATGCGCAAACTCATGAATCAATCAAATCCGGGTGGTAGGGGGTAGCACCGTCAACCGGTCACAAGAGGGCTCCAAAAACACCTCCTCAGCTACAATGTTCAGCAGTATAAAGCCCTGCCCCGGACCTCCGTCTTGGGAGACAGCCTCTCAAAATTCACTGTATCCGCCCATGACGCACGCCCGTTCAGTTCTTTTCAAAACCCTGCGCCTGCTCACACTGGTGGGGGCCTGCACCGCGCTTTCCAGTCATGCCGATGACTACACCGACATCAGCAATTTGTTGCGGACCAACAAGTTCTCCGAGGCCATGACCAAGGTTGACAGCCAACTGGCAGTCAAACCTGCTGACCCACAGCTGCGTTTTCTCAAGGGTGTGATTCAGCGCAACCTGGGCAAGCAGGACGAGGCCATTGCCACTTTCACCAAGCTCACCGAAGACTATCCGGAGCTGCCCGAACCCTACAACAACCTGGCAGTGCTGTACGCCGGTCAAGGCCAGTACGACAAGGCGCGAGTGGCACTTGAAATGGCGATACGCACCAACCCGAGCTATGCCACAGCCCATGAGAACATGGGTGATGTGTATGCACGGCTAGCCAGCCAGGCCTACAACAAAGCCCTGCAGCTTGACAACAACAACGCTGCCGTGCCGCCCAAGCTGGCCTTGATTCGCGAGCTTTTCAAACCCAACCTGGCCAACACGCGCGCAGGCATTGCCGCACCAGTGACCCCGCCAGCACCCAAACCCGCACCGATCCCGACACCCGCCCCTGCTGTCGCCCCGCCAAGCAAGCCTGTGGCCGCTGCCGAACCCGTCAAACCGCCCCCCCCAGCAGCGACCCCAACTGCACCAGCCACCAAACCCGCGCCAGTGCCAACAGAAAGCGATGCGGAGAAAGGTGCTGAAGCGGCCGTCATGGCCTGGGCGAAAGCATGGGCTGCCAAAGACATGGGGGCTTACCTGGGTGCCTATGCGCCAGAGTTCGCGCCGCAGGGCAAGCAGTCCCGCAGCGCCTGGGAAAAAGAGCGTCGTGACCGGATCATAGGCAAATCACGCATCAGCGTGGCAGTCAGCAATTTGAATGTCAAAGTGACCGGTGATGAAGCGGTGGCTAAGTTCCAGCAAGCCTACAAGGCAGACGCGCTGTCGGTGTCGAGCCGTAAAACCCTGACCCTCAAAAAACGTGGCAACCATTGGCTCATCACCCAGGAGTCCACTGGCAACTGATGCTTGGCACACCTTTTATCAACTTTTTTCGTGGCGGCGTTTGTCGCCAGTTTTTTTGTCGTTTTTGCATGAGTCCTCGCCCGATGGCTTCCCTGGCGTCCACGCTCGTTGTCTTGTGTTTGACACTGGCCACGGGCCTCAGCAGCGCCAAAACCGCAACACACAAGGTCAAGCCTGCCACACCCTCGGCAGCTGCCATCACCCAGACATCTCAAGGCGGTGTGGCTGAAGCGCGGCTGATCAAAATTTACCGGCAAATTGGCCAGGGCGACACCCAGAGTGCGCTGCGCCAGGCGGAGCAGTTGGTCAAAGACTATCCGACCTTTGCACTGGCGCAACTGGTCTACGGTGATCTGCTGTCAGCCCGGACCCGCCCGATCAGAAATTTTGGCGATGTGCCGCCAGAACAACTCAGCGCGGCAAACGGCACCTTGAGTGAACTCAAGACCGAGTCCATGTTGCGGCTCAAGGCGCTGCGCGAGCGCCCGCCCGCAGGCAGCGTGCCAACCGAATTTTTGCAGCTGTCCCAGCGCAACAAACACGCCATTGCCATTGACGCGTCACGCGCCCGGCTCTATTTGTTTGAAAACCGCGCCAGCGGTCTGGCTTTGGTCGCCGACTACTACATCTCTGTGGGCAAATTGGGCATTGAGAAAAAGATCGAAGGCGACCAGCGCACACCGTTGGGCGTGTACTTCATTACCAGCCAGTTGGACCCCAAAACGTTGAAAGACTTTTACGGCTCAGGCGCCCTGCCCATCAACTACCCAAACGTGCTGGATCTCAAGCGCGGGAAAACCGGCCGTGGCATCTGGCTGCACGGCACGCCGCCGGGCCAGTTTTCGCGGGCACCGTTGGCCAGCGATGGCTGTGTGGTGCTGGCCAACCCCGATCTGTCCCACATCATCCGCACTGTGGCAATCCGCTCCACCCCGGTACTGATCTCGCACAGCCTGAAATGGGTGCCGCCCCAAACCCAACTGCCCCACAGCCAGGAATTCAAGGTGCAACTGAACGCCTGGCTCAAAGCCAAGTCCAGCGGCAACATGGCCCAGCTCACGACGTTTTACGCCACAGACTTCAACAACAGCGGCAAAACGCTGACCGACTGGCTACCCACCTTGCGCGGCGAAGTGGCCGCCACGCGCGGCCGAGCACTGGAGATCAAGGACCTGTCCCTGCTACATTGGGTTGATGCCAGTGAGACCATGGTCGTGACTTTCGGTGAAGTGGCCACCGGCCAGCGCACCGGCCTGACCAAACGCCAGTACTGGACCCGCCAGGGCAAGCAGTGGCAAATTTTTTACGAAGGAGTTGTTTGATGAATTTCAAGACATTTTGTGCTCTAGCCCGCACAGTGATTGCAGGAGTAGCTATTTTTTCAATCGCAACTTTGGCTTCGGCAGAAAACCAGCCACGGGTTAAATTTGCCACCAACGCAGGCGATTTTGTCGTGGAACTCTACCCAGACAAGGCCCCCAAGACGGTTGAAAATTTTTTGCAATACGTCAAAGACAAGCACTATGACGGCACCATTTTTCACCGCGTGATCAGCAACTTCATGGTGCAAGGTGGCGGCTTTGATGCCAGCTACGCAGAAAAACCAACCCGTCCCCCGGTGCTGCATGAAGGTCGCCAAGCCTTGGACAAGGGCCTGCGCAACACCAACGGCATGCTGGCCATGGCCCGCACCAACGACCCCCAGTCGGCATCGGCACAATTCTTCATCAACGTCAAAGACAACGCGTTCCTTGATCCGAGCACCCAGTCGTATGGCTACACCGTCTTTGGTAAAGTCGTGACTGGCATGGACGTGATCGACAAGATCAAGCTCACGCCCACCGGCCCCGGCGGCCCATTTGGCTCTGACGTGCCCAAAACACCCATCTCTATCAACTCTGCAACCCTGGTGAAATAACTCATGAGCAACCCACAAGTCGAACTTCACGTTAAAAACTACGGCGTCATCACCCTGGAACTTGACGCCGACAAAGCGCCCAAGTGCACTGCCAACTTCCTGGCCTACGTCAACAAGGGCCATTACAACAACACCATTTTTCACCGCATCATCCCCGGTTTTATGGTGCAAGGCGGCGGCATGGAGCCCGGCATGGCACAAAAACCGTGTGACGCACCGATCGAAAATGAAGCCAACAACGGCCTGAAGAACCTGAACTACACCGTGGCCATGGCCCGCACCGGCGACCCGCATTCAGCCACTGCACAGTTTTTCATCAACATTGCCGACAACACTTTCCTGAACCACACGGCACCAAGCCAGCAAGGCTGGGGCTATGCCGTGTTTGGCAAAGTGGTGGCTGGCACCGACGTGGTCGACAAGATCAAGGCGGTCAAAACCGGTCGCAAGGGCCACCACGACGACGTGCCAATGGAAGATGTGGTGATTGAGAAAGCCGTCGCGCTGTAATCCAAGCCAGTGGCCACCTGCGTTTGTCATGCTGCCCCAAGCTGGCGCAGCATTGACTTCATCTCTGACCTGCACCTGCAGGCCAGCCAGGGCGCCACGTTTGACGCCTGGCAGCGCTACATGGCGCAGACGACGGCCAGCGCCCTGTTCATACTGGGCGATTTGTTTGAGGTTTGGGTCGGTGACGATATCACCGCCACCCCGGCCGATGCCGACAGCGCCTTTGCGCTGAAGTGCCAGGCCATCATCAAGAAAACCTCAGAGCGCTTGCCGGTGTATTTCATGCACGGCAACCGCGACTTTTTACTCGGCCCTGACTTTGCCAGCGCCTGCGGCATGACGCTGCTGTCAGACCCCACGGTGCTGGACTTTGATGGCCAGCGCTGGCTGTTGTCGCACGGCGACGAACTGTGTCTGGGTGACACCGACTACCAGCAATTTCGCCAACAGGTGCGCAGCGACGCATGGCGGCAATCCTTTCTGGCCCAGCCCCTGCCTGAGCGCCAAGCCATTGCCAAGCACCTGCGCGCTCAAAGCGATGCCCGCAAGTCCAGTGGGGCAAGTTATGCGGATGTTGATGCAGCGATGGCCCTGGGCTGGCTCGAAGCCACCCAAGCCAACACCCTGATTCACGGCCACACCCACAAGCCGGGTGATCACACCCTTGCCCGTACCAGCGGCCCATCGATCCGCCGCCTGGTGCTGGGTGATTGGGACGCAAATGCCACACCGCCGAGGCTGGAGGTGCTGCGCCTGCAAACTGGCACAACGCCCAAACGAATCCCCCTCGCCCCGACAGACCCAGTGGCTTGTACGTCTTGAGTTAAAACACAAGGCCAAATACGGCTGTTGGCCCCTCTTTCCGCCCCGGCGGGGGTGGAAAGAACGCCCCAAAAACTCAAGCCTTCAACAACACCTTCAACACGTTCTGCACCCGACGCACCTGTGTCGCATCAAAGTTCGATGCCAACACAGTCGCTGCGTCCTGTGCCCATGTCTGTGCGGGTGCCGGGTCATTGCGCTTGGTCAACAACTGCAGTTGCAACATGCGTCGCGCGCTCAGTTGCTCGGCCGGGGTGGGCACATCAGCCGCCATTTCAAGCCGCAACAGCGCCGTGGAAGCGTCGCCTGACGCGGGCTGCGACAGGGCCTTCACCCAGGCCCCACGCACGGCCGGGCTGACACGGTTGCCAAGTTCCTGCACAGTGGGCACTTGGGCCGGGTCACGCGTCTCCCAAGCGGCCAGCAAATGCGTCAAGGCTTCGCCATGCGCCTGAGCGGCCAGCTTGCGCAAGGCAAACTGGGCTTGTTCAAGCGCGTCACGCTGCGCCCTGAAGGCGGCGTCACCCAAGCGCGGCGCGTCAAAACGTTCGCCATAGGCTGGACGGTCTGGGCGGTCACCGCGCGAGCCACCGCGGTCATCTGTGCGGCCTGGGCCACCAGGGCCGCGTGCCCCCCCTTGGCCACCATCACGGCCACCCGGGCGGCCGCCATCTTTGCGGTCACCAAACTTGCCACCGCGCCCCATCACCGCAGGTTCTTCTTTTTTCATACCAGGACGGTCATCGCCACGCATGGCAATCACGCGCTTGGGCGCCACCACGGGCTTGGCGGGTTCAACCTCGGCGGTGCTGGGGCTGCTTGCCTCCGATGCCTCACCACCATCTGCGGTTACGCTGTCACCGGGAGCCGCATCACCCAAAGTCACATCGCTTGGTACGCTGTCATTTGCTACATTTTCAGTAGCTACTTGCGTTTGTTCCACTTGGGCTAGAGCCGTATTTTGCTCAGAAACCTTGGCCGCCACCACGGCAGCCTGAGCTTGAGCCTGGCCACTGAGCGCGGCCTCCAATGCGGCCATGGCACTGCGAATGGCTTGCACATCGCCTGACGCATTGGCAGCTTGCAAGGCTTTGGAGGCGTCCAGCACGATGCGGTCGCGGTCGCTCAAGGCACTTTGCGCTTTCTCACGCTCTTGCGTTTTGCGGTTGAAGGCTTCATCGATGGGTTTGCGGAACGCATCCCACAGCTTTTGCTCGTGGCGGCGGTCAATTGGCACGCGGTGGGCTTCAGCCTGCCAGCGTTGTTGCACGGCTTTGACGGCGTCAATACGCAGCATGGCCTCGGCACCCAGCGCCTTGGCCTCGCCAATCATGGCGTGGCGTGCTTCCAGACTTAGTTTCTGCAGGGTTTCCAATGGCTCGGCGGCATGGTCAATGGCGGCCTTCCACAAGGGCTGCAACTCGGCAAACATTTTTTCGCCCACATGGCCCGACTCGCGCCAACGGTCACCAAACTGGTGCAACACGCGGCTAAAGCCTTTCCAGTCGTCGTCCAGCGCGACCCGGTTGGCCTCGGCCCAGGCCTTGACTTCTTCGATCAGCGCCAGGCGCTGGGCGCGGTGCTCAGCCGACTCGGCCTTGACTTTTTCCAGCCAGAGCTCCACCACCTTGTGGGCGTCGTTGCAGGCGTCATCAAAGCGCTTCCACAGAGCATGGTTGGCCACCCCACCCTGATCGGTCAGCTTCCACTGCTCGCGCATCTGGCGCAAGGTGTCTTGCATCTTGCGTCCACCGATGGCCTGCCCTTCGGGGCGCTTGAGCAGGCCTTCGGCTTTGATCACCAATTCTTCACGCAATTGGTCGGCACGCCAGCGTTGCCAGCCCTCCAGCTCGCCGGCTGCCACCAAGGCAGCATGCGCCTGGGCTTCCAGCTTGTCATCAATCAAACGACCGTTGTCTTTGAGGGCCTGACGCAGCGCGTTGGCCACGCCGACACTGGCCTTGCCATGCCCCTGAGCCATTTCATGCTCCAGCTTTGAGAGCACATCACGTACAAACGCTGACGCCTTGGCACGAATTTCAGGGTCAACCTTGGCCTTCGGTGCGGCCACCGGCGCTTCCAGCGGAATGCCACGCGCGACACGAATTTCGTCAGCCCATACCGGCACCTTGGGCAGCGGTGCGCTGACATCGGCAGCGGCTGCAATGGTCAGCGTCAAGGCCTCGCTGAAAGCCTCCCACACCAGCAGCAACTGCGCTTGCGAGTCAGTCAACTGCGGCACAAAGCGCGCATCCACACTCGGCCAATTGGCATCGCTTGCGAGCGTTTGGGCCTCAGTTTGCCAATGGGCCACATCGGCGGCAAGGGCTTCCTGGGCGGCTTGGGCGTCTGCCCACGGCTTGGTGGACAACACCTCAATACGCTGCGCCAACAGCACAGCAGCTTCGCGCTGCACCTGCACGCGGTGCTGCAAGTCTTCAATGGCACGCACACGGTCCACCAACTGGACCTTCAGCCCTGCCAACGGTTCTTTGCTCAAAGGTGCGCCAGCTTTGGCGGCGTCACGCTGCCAGGCCAGGGCATCAGCCAGATTGAGTTTGGACAGTGCCAGCAAGGCTTGCGCCTTGTCAGCCCATTCAAGCGCAATGGTGGCCTGGGTCTTGCTGCGTTTGATGTCGTCGAGCTTCTCGCGCACCAGTTTGGCAGCGCCCTTGTCTTTGACGCTGAGTTCTTTGAAAACCTGCTGCAACTGCTCAGCCGTGGGGCTGCTGGCCAGCCACTCACGGATGCAGGTCATGCGCTCGCCCGAGGTGTGCGCCGAAAACGCGCCATGCGTGAGCGCATCTAGCGGATGCGCCTCGTGGCTTTTGGCGGTGACGGCAGGTGCGTCAGGGGTAGGGGCTGCTTTGCTTTGGGTAGAAAAAGGGAACATCGACATCGCGCACTCAAGTGGAAAAGTGCCCGCTGCACGGCAGCGGGAATAAACGCGTATTTTCGCCGGGTTTTGCGCAAGGCTCAAAAACAATTTGGGCGGCGACAACGCCAGCGGGCGAACGACTGCGCCAATGCCAACTACAACCTATCTAGCCGTCAGGTTCAACTCAGCCCGTGGCTGCCATTTAGCTTCTGGAGATACCGCCTTGGCGGCACCCCTAGCAAGCAGCAGTGCCTCCATTTCTGCCACCGACGAATCCTTGGCTATGCCGATCAGGTTGCGCTTCGATGTCTATATAGAGACGCTTGATTGCGAACTGTGGCGTTGACTTTGTCGCATCTGCATATGCCACGGCAAAGTGGTCTACCGCCAGCTCCAGCGACCCGGGCTTGAAATCAACATGCCCCACAGTCACTTGGCGCCCAAGCTGCTCTGACCTGCGTGTTTCAAGCTGGCTTTTGAGCAATGTTGGCAGCGCCAAGCGGGACACCAGCCACAGCAACAACGCACCACCAAACGCCTGGCTCTGGCGGCGCAACCCTTCGGTTTGGATCAATACCTCTAATTTCATGGCTGATTATTTTTGAACCTCACCGGCAGCAATGCCCAAGGCGCAGCCCTGAAAAAAGCGAATCAATTAACAAAAATCAATATAACAATGCAATTCTATATGGTTGACTAGGTATATTCAAGCCCCTTAGAATCCGCCGTCCCATCAAATATCAGGGAAAACCCGAACCCCGCTGCCGACCCCGGCAACATCAAGTTTCTGCACCCACTGGAGAAATACCCGCAGGATATTGATAGCGTAACAACCCAGGCGCAGTCCCTGGCGATGTGTATGCCCCGTGCATCACGCATCGACAGATCAGCGCGCAAGAAGGAGAAGCTATGTCAGCATCTACACAAATGACTCTCAGCCTACGGCGACTCAGTGCCTCCGTTACCAAAGGCTTTTTTGAAATCACGCACAACAGTTTTGCCCTGATCGGCCTGGCTGTTTTATTTGCCGCCATGACCTTGGTGGCCCGCCCCGAACTTCGTCAGCTTGGTGAAATCCAGCTTTTTAGCTGGCTGCAAGAGCGCCAGGTTGAGGTCAGTGGCGTGGTCAGCGACTTGGTCGCCAGTGACCGTGCCACCGCAGCAGACCCCAAAGAGTTGCCAAAACAGCAAGCGGCTGTGGCTTATTGGCTTAGCAAGAAGTACCGCGTGGCGCCTGAACCCATCAGCGCGTTGGTAGCCGAAGCTTATGAGATTGGCGCACGCACCAAACTGGACCCCACACTGATTCTGGCGGTGATGGCCATTGAATCCGGCTTTAACCCGTTTGCCCAGAGTGCGGTTGGCGCGCAGGGTCTGATGCAGGTCATGACCAAAATCCACAGCGACAAATACCAAAGCTTTGGTGGCAAGTTTGCGGCGTTCGACCCGCTGGCCAACCTGCGCGTGGGTGTGAAGGTGCTGCAAGACTGCATTCGCGTGGCCGGGTCCACCGAAGGCGGACTGAAGTACTACGTGGGCGCCGCCAACCTGGACGATGACAGTGGCTACGCCTCCAAAGTGATGGCCGAATACGCCAGATTGCAACAGGTGGCTCAAGGCCGCCCACAGCCCATGACCGCACCCCGCACCACTACGGCACCCAACAGGACCGACGCCATCGCTGCGCCAGAGGGTCCTGCCACGCCAGTTGAAACCCCTGAAAAAGCAGCCACCGTGGCTCTGAATTGAACACTTCAGTTAAACTGCGCAGCGCACGCGACTGGCGATAGGCAGCGCCCTGACAAGGGGCGTGCTGCTGAAGTGGGAACACCACGGGGGAGCGTGCCGCAAGACCCATCGCGGTTTTGTGATCAGCCGTTCGCCTGGGCACCTTAACTCAAAGGCCCGTTGTCTTTAAGGACTGCCATGTTCAACCGAAATATTCTCATCGAGCAAACCGACCCCGAACTGTTTGCTGCCATCCAATCTGAAAACCAGCGCCAGCAAGACCACATTGAGCTGATTGCCAGTGAAAACTACGCCTCGCCCGCCGTCATGGCTGCGCAAGGCTCACAGCTCACCAACAAATACGCCGAAGGTTACCCCGGCAAGCGTTACTACGGCGGCTGCGAGTTTGTTGACATTGCCGAACAACTGGCGATTGACCGGGTCAAACAGATCTTTGGCGCTGAGGCGGCCAATGTGCAACCCCATTGCGGCGCCTCCGCCAACGAGGCCGTGTTTCTGGCATTCCTGAAGCCCGGCGACACCATCATGGGCATGAGCCTGGCTGAAGGCGGCCACCTGACGCACGGCATGGCGCTGAACATGAGCGGCAAATGGTTCAACGTGGTG
>JBBQZG010000076.1:0-15147 GCA_038207945.1 Burkholderiales bacterium | reverse complement strand
GCAAGCAATGGATTGCTGACCATTTGCAGTTGCGTGGCTCGGTGACGGTGGACATGGGTGCGGTGGCCAAGCTGCGTGGTGATGGCTCCAGCCTTTTGCCCATCGGCATGACGGCGGTGGAAGGCGATTTCTCACGCGGTGATGTGATCGCCATCCGCGACACCGGTGGTCTTGAGATTGCCCGTGGTCTCGCCAACTACGCCAGTTCCGAGGCCCGCCTGATTTGCCGCAAACCCTCCAGCGCGTTTGAGGGTTTGCTGGGTTATCTGGCCGAACCTGAAATGGTGCACCGCGACAACATGGTGCTGAGCCGCTGAGTTGCCCAGGTCAAACCCGTCAGCGCTTCATATTTTTGATGATGTCTGCCACTGAACTGGCCGCTGCCGCACGGCCATCGCAGGCGCCTTGCCTGGCAAACGCAATGGCGTGTTTGGAGGGCAGGTTGTCGCTCAGGTCGCGCCACTGTGGCTCTTTGATCACTGACCAAGCGCCACTTGAGGTGGCACGCGCGTAGGTTTTGACCTCACCCGTGGCACAGCGAATGCCCTCGTACATGGCATTCACCGACCCGCTGGCATTGGTGGCCACCATCACATAACGCACGATGCCATCTGTGGTGATGGCCAGTGTGGCGGGGTCCACGCCAAACTTCAAAGTCACGTAATGCGGCATCTCGACAGCAATCAGATGGTCTTTGCTGAAGGCGGGGGGCGCAGGCACCTCGGTTTCTTGCCAGTCCGGGTCATCAACCAGGCCTTGCGCCTGTGCGCTCAGAGCGCAAAAAAAGAGTCCAAGCGCCACAAAACGCATCAGCCACGGTGAAGGTGTCAAAGTCAGAGGCTTACGCATGGTCATGTCCAATTTGTGGGTCGGGTTCGAAAGTGGCACCGGGGGGCATTTCGAAGCTGGCATCGGGCAGGTCGGCACACATTTGGTCGGATTCCATCGGGCGGATGCCTTGACGCAGGAAGCGGTTGCGGTATTCGTTGCGCGGCAAGTAGCGTGACAGCTCGGTGAGCGCGGTCACATAAACCTCACGCTTGAACTCCACCACGGCATCCAGCGGCACCCAGTAGTCGTTCCAGCGCCAGGCATCAAACTCAGGGTGGCTGGTGGCTCGCAAGTTCAAATCCCAGTCGTGGCCGACCAGTTGCAACAAGAACCAGATTTGCTTCTGGCCCTTGTAAAAACCGCGTGAATCGCGGCGAATAAAACGGTCTGGCACCTCGTAGCGCAACCAGTCACGGGTGCGGGCCACAATGCGAACGTGTTCGCGTTGCAGCCCAACTTCTTCATGCAGTTCCCGCACCATGGCTTGTTCAGGGGTTTCACCCCGGTCAATGCCACCCTGCGGAAACTGCCAGGAGTGCGTCCGAATACGCTTGCCCCAAAACACCTGATTTTTCTGGTTGAGCAGGACGATGCCGACGTTGGGCCTAAAGCCGTCACGGTCAAGCATAATCAAACCCCAATTTTTAAATTGCGTTCATTATGCACAGCCCTTGCGGTGCATCAAGAGACATAACCCTGACAACTTGCTGGATTCCCCATGAAAGCCTCCCAATTCTTCATTTCCACCCTCAAAGAGGCGCCAGCAGATGCCGAAGTGGTCAGCCACAAGCTGATGATGCGCGCCGGCATGATCAAAAAACTCGGCGCCGGTATTTACACCTTGATGCCGATGGGCTTGCGCGTGGTGCAGAAAGTGGAAGCCATCGTGCGCGAGGAAATGAACCGTGCGGGTGCCGTGGAGCTGTCCATGCCGGTGGTGCAGCCCGCCGAGCTCTGGCAGGAAACGGGCAGGTTCGAGAAGATGGGCCCGGAGCTGCTGCGCATCAAAGACCGCCATGCCAATGACTTCGTGATTCAGCCGACCAGCGAGGAAGTGATCACTGACATCGCGCGTCAGGAAATTCGAAGCTACAAGCAGTTGCCGAAGAATTTTTACCAGATCCAGACCAAGTTTCGTGACGAGCGCCGCCCGCGTTTTGGCTTGATGCGCGGCCGTGAATTCATCATGAAAGATGCCTACAGCTTTGACCGTGATCAGGCCAGCGCCAAAGCCAGCTACCAGGTGATGGCACAAGCCTATCGCCGCATTTTTGACCGCTTTGGTTTGACCTACCGCGCTGTGGCGGCTGACAGCGGCGCCATTGGCGGCGATTTGAGCGAAGAGTTCCAGGTGATTGCCGCCACGGGTGAAGACGCCATTGTTTACTGCCCGGGCAGCGACTACGCCGCCAACCTGGAAAAGGCCGAGGCACTGGCCCCCAATGGCCCGCGTGCTGCAGCCAACCAAGCCATGACGACGACACCCACACCGGGCAAAAGCACCTGTGCCGATGTGGCCGAGTTGCTGGCTGTGCCTTTGCAGTGCACCGTCAAATCTTTGGTTCTGGCCACCGACACCGTCAATGACAAGGGTGAAGTGCTCAAAACCCAGGTCTGGCTGCTGCTGCTGCGCGGTGACCACGACATGAACGAGGTCAAGGTCGGCAAGCTCCCTGGCCTGGCGGCCTTTCGCTTTGCGTCGGTGCCAGAGATTGAAGACCACTTTGGTTGCAAACCCGGCTACCTCGGGCCGCTCAAGTTGCGCAAGCCGGTAAAACTGGTGGTGGACCGTGAAGTGGCCAACATGAGCGACTGGATTTGCGGTGCCAATACGCCAGACTTTCACCTCACCGGTGTCAACTGGGGCCGTGACCTGCCCGAGCCCGACATGGTGGCCGACCTGCGCAATGTGGTGGCCGGTGACGCCTCGCCAGACGGCAAGGGTGCACTGGCAATTGAGCGTGGCATTGAGGTGGGTCATGTGTTCTATCTGGGTACCAAATACAGCCAGGCCATGAAAGCGACCTTTCTCGACCAGAACGGCAAACCGCAGTTTCTGGAAATGGGCTGCTACGGCATTGGCATCACCCGATTGCCAGCTGCCGCCATTGAACAAAACCATGACGAGCGCGGCATCATCTGGCCCGACGCACTGGCACCATTTACCGTGGTGCTGTGCCCGATCAATGCGGATCGTTCGCCGGATGTCAAAGCTGCGTCAGAAAAAATGTATGCCGAGTTGCTGGCAGCGGGCGTGGACGTGATCCTGGACGACCGTGGTGAGCGCCCAGGCGCCATGTTTGCCGACTGGGAGCTCATTGGTGTGCCGCATCGCGTCAACATTGGTGACCGTGCCCTGAAAGAAGGCAATGTGGAGTACCAACACCGCCGTGACGCGGTCGCCAGCGCCGTGCCAGTGGCGGACATCGTCGGCCAGTTGCTGGCCAAGCTCAAGGCGTGACGATGGGGCGAGGCAGTAACGCTGCGTTAAGCGGCATTCAAGGTCTGCGATGAGCCTCACGCGGCGCTTGGTGTTGCGTGATGCTCTAGGCTTCGCGCCCCTGTTAACCGGGTGTGGTGCGCTCTTGTTTCAAGAGCAGGCACAGGCTGGTCAGCAGACTGAGGAGCCGCTGATCGATTCGGTTCGCACGGCCTTGTCGTCGGCGATTGCCAACCATGCGCCACTTGTGCCGGAGTTCATGGACACCGAGTCGCGCCTGGACTACCTGCGCTGGCTGGGTGCCATGGGCGAGCGCCTGAAGAAGAAAAAATCTGACTGGAACACCCGCAAGGAATTCCTGCAAACCGTCTGGTATGAAGCCAGACGCGCCGGGCTGGATGTGTCCCTGGTGCTGGGCTTGATTCAGGTGGAGAGCAATTTCCGCAAGTTTGCGGTGAGCAGTGTCGGCGCGCGTGGCTACATGCAGGTGATGCCGTTCTGGACCCGTGTGCTGGGTGATGGCGATGCCTCCCGGCTGTTTCACATGCAAACCAATTTGCGATTTGGCTGCGTGATCTTGCGCCATTACCTCGACCGTGAGCGCGGTGATTTGTACATGGCGCTGGGGCGTTACAACGGCTCGCGTGGCAAGCCGCAATACCCAAGCACGGTGTTTGGGGCCAAACGCCTGTGGGAAAACGCCTGACGATCAGTCTCCCTAGAATCGACTCCCTTATCACCCGGGAAGCCAAGCATGCCACAGGGAACTATCCGCATTCGCGGAGCGCGCCAGCACAACCTCAAAAACCTTGACCTTGACATCCGCACTGGCGAACTCACTGTCGTCACCGGGCCCAGCGGTTCGGGCAAATCCAGCCTGGTGTTTGACACCCTGTTTGCCGAAGGCCAGCGGCGCTATGTAGAAACCTTCAGTGCCTATGCGCGCCAGTTTCTGGACCGCATGGACAAACCCGCCGTGGACAAGGTCGAAGGCGTGCCGCCAGCGATTGCCATCGACCAGACCAACCCGGTGCGCTCCAGCCGCTCCACCGTGGGGACGATGACCGAGCTCAATGACCATTTGAAACTGCTGTTTGCCCGCGCTGGGTCTTTGTTTGACCGGGCAACCGCACAACCGGTGCGTCACGACACGGCCGAGACCATCTATGCCGACATCTTGGCGCGCGCTGGCGCTCTGGCAAGTGGCGGTGTTTTGGCTGAGGTACATGCGGCTGCTGATGTGCGTTTGGCCATCACCTTCCCGGTGGAATTGCCGGCCAGCGCCACACCTGAAGAAATTGAGCAATGGCTGTCGGTGAGTGGCTTTACCAAGGTGCAGGCTGAACGGGACATCGATTTGGGGTCGGATCCCGATTTGGCAAGCAGCAGCCCAAAAAAACCCAAAACGTCATCCAAATCGGGCTCTGACCCCGAATCAGTGCGCACCAACACGCCCACAAAGCGCAAGGTCCTGGATGTCATCGCCGACCGTTTCAAACTGGCAAGCGCTGAGCGTGCGCGCGTATTGGAAGCGATTGAAGTCGCCCTGAAGCATGGCAGTGGCCGCCTCAATGTTTATATATTGAATCAGCCTCTAGCCCTTGATATACAAGCGCAAGTAGCTACTAAATATATAGTAGAACATGGTGTGGTTGTTGCGTCACCCAGCGGTGGCGTGCAGGCGGCGGCCACCGTGCCAGAGCCCTTGATCTGGCGCTTTTCCACCGGTCTGCATTGCCCCGAGAGCAACCTGCGCTACACCGACCCGACCGCCTCGGCGTTTTCGTTCAATTCAGCCGTGGGCGCCTGTGACACCTGCCGGGGTTTTGGCCGGGTCATTGGCGTGGACTACGGCCTGGTGATTCCCAACGACAAGCTGACCCTGCGCGCCGGTGCCGTCAAGCCGATGCAAACCCCGGCCTGGCAGGAGGCGCAGGACGATTTGATGCGCCATGCCGAGGCCGCAGGCATTCCGCGGGACACGCCGTGGAACAAGCTCAGCGCCGAGCAAAAGCATTGGGTCATCCACGGCTCACCGAACTGGAACGGCAAATGGAACCAGCACTGGTTTGGCATCAAGCGCTTTTTTGAGTACCTGGAAACCAAGTCCTACAAGATGCACATCCGGGTGCTGCTGTCCAAGTACCGCAGCTACACGCCGTGCCCGGATTGCGGCGGTGCGCGGCTGAAAACCGAATCCCTGTTGTGGCGCATTGGCAGCAAAGCCGATGCCGATGCCGTGCTTGAACCGGCCAAACGCTTCATGCCGCAAGGCGTGACCTGGACGCGTGCCCAACTGGAGGTGTTGCCGGGGCTGTGCCTGCATGACTTGATGCTGCTGCCGATGGATCGGCTGCGGCGCTTTTTTGATGCGATGCAGGCAGATCAAGGCAGGGCTGACTTCAGTCAGCCGGGTCGACTGAAGTCGGCGCCACCAGCGGGCCAAGCCAATTTACCTTCACACCAGGGTGACACCCAGGCCCTCAAACTGCTGTTTGAAGAAATCAGCACGCGCCTCAAATACCTCTGTGAAGTCGGCATTGGCTACCTCACGCTGGATCGCCAAAGCCGTACCTTGAGCGGTGGCGAGGTGCAGCGCATCAACCTCACCACGGCTTTGGGTACCTCATTGGTGAACACCTTGTTTGTGCTCGACGAGCCCAGCATTGGCCTGCACCCGCGCGACATGCACCGCATCATTGTGGCCATGCAGCGCCTGCGTGACGCCGGCAACACGCTGGTGGTGGTGGAGCACGACCCGGCCGTGATGCTGGCTGCTGACCGCATGATCGACATGGGCCCCGGCCCGGGCGAGCGCGGCGGGCAGATCGTGTTTGACGGGTCAACCGCTGACCTGCGCAACGCCGACACGCTCACCGGCGCTTACCTGGGCGGGCGCAAAACCGTGGGCATGGGCTTCAAGCGCCTGGTGGCTGCCAACACACCGCGACTGATTCTGGAAGGTGCCAGCGACCACAATTTGAAGCACGTCAGTGTCGAGATTCCGCTGCAGCGCCTGGTGTGTGTGACGGGTGTCAGTGGTTCGGGCAAATCCACCCTGATTCAGGACATCCTGGCTCCAGCCTTGCTGCGCCACTTTGGCAAGGCCACAGAAACCCCCGGCGCGTTTGAGCAACTGCTGGGCGCCGAGCAACTCAGTGATGTGGTGTTTGTCGACCAGTCACCCATTGGCAAAACGGCGCGCTCCAACCCGGTGAGTTATGTCGGTGCCTGGGACGCGATTCGTGAGATTTTTGCCAATGCGCCGCTGTCGCGCCAGCGGGGCTACACCGCGTCCAAATTCAGCTTCAACAGTGGTGACGGCCGCTGCCCCACCTGTGGCGGCTCCGGCTTTGAGCATGTGGAAATGCAGTTTTTGAGCGACGTCTACCTGCGCTGCCCGGACTGCGATGGCAAGCGTTACCGCCCGGAAATCCTTGAGATCACGGTTCAGCGCAGCACGCGCCACTTGAACGTAGCGGACGTGCTTAACCTCACTGTCAGCGAGGCTGCTGTGCTTTTTGCCTCTGACCGCGAGGTCATACGCGGGCTGCAGCCCATCATGGATGTGGGTCTGGAATACGTGAAACTGGGCCAACCGGTACCCACTTTGAGCGGCGGCGAGGCGCAGCGCTTGAAACTGGCGGGGTTTCTGGCTGACGCCACCAAGGCCAGCAGCGTCAGCCGTCAGGCACTGGCCAAACGCGGCATGCTGTTCATGTTTGACGAGCCCACCACCGGCCTGCACTTTGACGACATCGCCAAACTGATGCGTGCGCTGCGCAAGCTGCTTGATGCGGGCCACTCGCTGCTGGTAATCGAGCACAACCTGGACGTGATCCGCGCCTCTGACTGGTTGATTGACCTCGGCCCCGAGGGCGGTGATGCCGGTGGTGAAGTGGTGGCTTACGGCACGCCTGAAGACGTGATGCTGCACGCCACCTCGCACACCGGCCTGGCGCTGCGTGACTACGCTGCGCAAATGGGCGTGGTGCATGGCGTGCGGGATTTCTCTGCCAAAACGCTACACAATAAAGAGCTACTACCCCTTTCATCTAAAGGGCTTGAGGCTGAAAATGCCATACAAATCATCAATGCCCGCGAGCACAACCTGAAAGGCCTCAGCGTCAACATTCCACGCGGCAAGTTCAACGTGGTCACGGGGGTCTCGGGGTCGGGCAAGTCCACGCTGGCGTTTGACATCTTGTTCAACGAAGGCCAGCGGCGTTACCTGGAAAGCCTGAACGCCTATGCCCGCTCCATCGTGCAGCCGGCCGGGCGGCCTGAGGTGGACGCGGTTTACGGCATACCACCCACGGTAGCGATCGAGCAGCGCCTGAGCCGGGGCGGGCGCAAATCTACCGTGGGCACCACCACCGAGGTCTGGCACTTCTTGAGGCTGCTGTTTGTCAAGCTCGGCACCCAGCACTGCATCCATGACGGCACGCCGGTGGCGCCGCAAACGCCTGAGCAAATTGCGGCGCAGTTGGTGAAACGCTTTCGTGGTCAGCACATCGGCCTGCTGGCACCCCTGGTGATGAACCGCAAGGGCGTTTACACCGAACTGGCCGAGTGGGCGCGTCCACGCGGCTTCACCCACTTGAGGGTGGACGGCAACTTTTTGCCGACCACCGCCTTTCCGCGCATCGACCGCTTCAAGGAGCACACCATTGAGCTGCCGGTGTTCAGCCTGGACGTGTTGCCTGAAAACGAGCCGCAACTGCGTGCCGCGCTGGCGACCACCTTGCAGCACGGCAAGGGCGTGGTGCACGTGCTCACCCACCTGACTGGCTTGCGCGAGGCCATGCAGGCCGGCACGCCCACGGCCGGCATCGGCACCTTGTATGCGTTTTCCACCCTGCGTGCCTGCCCCACCTGCCACACCAGTTATGCCGAGCTTGACCCACGGCTGTTCAGCTACAACAGCAAACACGGCTGGTGCCCGGACTGCGTCGGCACCGGTGTCAAGCTCACGCGCGAGCAGCGTGCGGTGTTTGACGATTCAGTGCGCGACGATGACCACAAAGGCCGCGAGCAAACGTTTGCCGAAGCCGACGTGGACGACCTGGTGGATGCGGTGTGCCCAAGTTGCCAAGGCACGCGCCTGAATGCCACGGCGCGGGCCGTCAAGTTTGGGTTGCAACTGGCCGTTGACGCCACGGTTGATGTGGACGCCAAGCTGGCGATTGAGGGCGTGGCCATCACCGAACTGGCGCGGTTGAGTGTGACGGATTTGCGCCTGTGGGTGGAAACCTTGCAGCGCCTGGGCCGCATGAGCGCGCGGGAGACCGACATTGCGCGTGACCTGGTGCCTGAGATCAAGGGCCGGCTGGAGTTTTTGGAGCAAGTCGGCCTGGGTTACCTGACGCTCGACCGGGGCGCACCCACTTTGAGCGGTGGCGAGGCGCAGCGCATTCGTCTGGCGGCGCAATTGGGCAGCAATTTGCAAGGCGTGTGTTATGTGCTCGACGAGCCCACGATTGGTTTGCACGCGCGCGACAACCAGATTTTGTTGGGTGCCTTGCAGCGCCTGAGCGACCAAGGCAACACCCTGGTGGTGGTGGAGCACGACGAGGACACCATTCGCCATGCTGACCACATCATTGACATTGGCCCGAGCGCCGGCAAGCGTGGCGGGCGCCTGGTGGCCGAGGGTTCGGTGGCCGACATTCAGAACGCAGCCGAGTCACAAACCGGGCGTTATTTGCTGCACGCCATGCGGCATCCGTTGCAACCCCGGCGCAGTGTGAGTGATATTGATTTGATAGCTGCTGGCGCTTATTCTAAAAGCGCTACAGGCAAAAATGATCATAATTTAGCAGTTGAGCAGCCTTTCACGGACGCCACTGCCACCGTGAATGTCGGGCCGGATGCCCCTTTCGTCTTTGTTCCTGCGCCTAAAAAGAAGAAAGTGGCCAAGCCATTGCCGGCTGACCCCAATGCGACGGCGCCCTACACACAGCAATGGATCACCGTCAGCGGTGCCAACCTGCACAACCTGCAACACGTCACGGCCAGCATTCCCCTGAGCCGCCTGGTGGCCATCACCGGTGTGTCGGGTTCCGGCAAGTCCACGCTGGCGCGCGACGTGATGCTGGCCAATGTGCACAGCGCCGTGCAAAAACGCAGCACCAAAGCTGGGCGCGACGCCCTGGCGGCGGGCGAGAAAATCAACTGGCTGGGTTGTGAGGAAGTCACCGGCTACGAGCCGGTGGACCGGGTGCTTGAAGTGGACCAAACCCCGATTGGCAAAACCCCGCGCAGTTGCCCGGCCACCTACATCGGCTTTTGGGATGTCATCCGCAAGCTGTTTGCCGACACGCTCGAAGCCAAGGCGCGCGGGTACGCAGCCAACCGCTTCAGCTTCAACACCGGCGAGGGCCGTTGCCCAAGTTGTGAAGGGCAGGGCATTCGCACCATCGCCATGAGTTTTTTGCCGGATGTGAAAGTGCTGTGCGAAACCTGCAAGGGCGCGCGTTTCAACCCAGAAACCCAGGCGGTGACCTGGCGCGGCAAGAACATTGGTGACATTTTGCAAATGGAAGTCGATGAGGCGGTGGACTTCTTCGCCGCCATGCCCAACATCAGCCACCCTTTGCAGCTGCTGAAAGATGTGGGTCTTGGTTACCTCACACTGGGGCAACCGTCACCCACGCTGAGCGGTGGCGAGGCGCAGCGCATCAAGCTGGTCACCGAGCTCAGCAAGGTACGCGACGACATCACGCGCCGTGGCCAAAAGGCGCCACACACCCTGTACGTGCTGGACGAACCCACGGTGGGCCTGCACATGGCCGACGTGGAAAAACTCATCAAGGTGCTGCACCGTCTGGTGGACGGTGGCCACAGCGTGGTGGTGATCGAGCACGACCTGGACGTGATCGCCGAGGCCGACTGGGTGCTTGACCTGGGCCCCAACGGTGGCAAAGACGGCGGACGGGTGGTGGCGTCGGCCACGCCAGAAGGTGTGGTGAGCTTGGGCACGCACACCGGCGTGGCTTTGAAGGCGGTGCTGGCGCGTTAGACCACTGGCATTGATGTCGCTACTGAAATAATAGCTTCTTGCGCATGTGATCCGTGGGCTAGAGGCTAATTTGGCTTCAATCTTGCGGGTGAATCGCTCGTCAAGCCCCTTGCGCTTGGACTCGTCGTCCACCGCTTCGGCAACAAGTTCAGCCAGCGCCTCTGCGTGAACACGTACGGGCTGGTTCACTGGGTTGCCGCAAATGGTCCCCGCGAAGCTGGGGTTCCAGGCGATCCAGTCACTCAATGCGCCAGTTCAGCCAGCAGTTCAGGGTGCCGGCTCACCAGCTTGAGCAGACTTTGAGCCGCCCCACTGGGCACCTTGCGCCCCTGTTCCCACTCTTGCAGCGTGCGCACCGAGACCCCCGTGGCACGGGCAAACTCGGACTGCGACAGGCCTGACTGCGCCCGTGCGGCCATCAGTTGCCACTGTGGCCCGATCAACACCTCCTGTTTTTCCAGCGTGCCGTCAGCGCGTCGCACCGTGCGGCGCACGCTGCCATCGGGCAACGCCTCAAACGTGGTCTTGCGAGCCCCTTGCCCGGCTTTCATTTCAAGAACCGATTGCAGTAATTCGGCCCCAATGTCGCGCTCGGCGTCGCGGGCTTTGAGTTGTGCATCAGTCATCATGGTCCAGTAGCTCCTTAATTTGTTTCAACACCGCGCCAGAAATGCTGGCTCGCGCCCATCTGACTTTGCGAACGCCGCCCGAGCCTTGCACCACATCACCCGCCTCGGGATGCTCCAGCAAGAACTGCTGAAACGCGGTGTAGTCGTCTTCACTGAGGCAGTCGTACACCATCCTGGAAAACAGGCTGGATTCAATGAATTCGTAATGCATATGGGCAATGTACGCTTAAGGCGTATGGATAAGGTGTCCTGGCAACCTCAGCCGCAAGCTGTTTGCAGACAGGCTGGGCAAGTGCTGGGCAGACGCTGACCGTGTGGTAGCCCTGTTTGCCTGCGGGAATATCCACCCGTTGCGGTGGGTTCGCGGCGACCCGTGCACAATTTGCCCACCATGAAAAACACCTCACGCGATCCTTCAGTGCCCCATTTGCCCAAGCGCCGCGATGTGTTGCTGGGCTTGATTGCCAGCGCTGGGCCAGGGTGGGCCTGGTCTGCCGATGTGGTCGGGCTGCTGCGCGCCGGTGGCTGCGCGGTGCTGCTGCGCCACGCCGAAACAGTGCCGGGTACCGGTGACCCATCGGGGTTCAAGCTGGGCGACTGCCGTACCCAGCGCAACTTGAGCTCGGGGGGTCAAGTGGCCTCTCGCCGCCTGGGTGAATGGTTTGGCAGCCGGGGTTTGCAGCCGGTGGCGGTGCGCGCCAGCGCCTGGTGCCGTTGCATCGACACAGCCAGACTGGCCTTTGGTCGGGTGCAGGTTTTTGCGCCTTTGAACTCGGTCTTTAATGACCGGGTGACCTTGCCGGACCAGACCCAGCAGTTGCGCCAGGCTCTGGCTGGCCTCAAAGATGGCGAGTTTGAAGTCTGGGTGTCACACCAGGTCAACATCACTACCCTGAGCGGTGAGTACCTTGCCATGGGTGAAGGCTGCCTCTTGAACCGCCAGGGCAAGGTGATGGCGCGGCTGCAACTGGCCTGACCACAGACTCTGTAAATCGATTGCGCCCGTCATGCTGACTTTCTACAACCACCTTCACACCTTGCACCAAGGCAAGCTGGAAATGTTTCGCGGCGAACTGGTGCCGTGTTTTGAAGTGCCCGACCGCGCGGACCATGTGCTGGCTGAGCTGCATCGCCGCCCGTTGGGGCCGGTGCTGCCGCCACAAGCGTTTGATGACAGTGCCTTGACCGGTATCCACAGCGCCCGTTATCTCAGCTTTTTGAAAACCGCCTGGGACGAATGGGTGGCGCTGGACCCCGCCAACGCGGCGCGTGATGCCTTGCCCTCGGTCTGGCCGGTGCGCACGCTGCGCTCAGATGTGCTGCCTGCCAACTTTGCGGCGCGCATGGGGCTGTTTTCGATGGATGCGGGCACACCCTTGACCTCGGGCACCTGGGCCGCAGCGCGTGCCGGGGCCGACTGCGCCCTGAGCGCGGCCAACGCCGTGGCGGGTGGTGAGCGCGCCGCCTTTGCCCTGACCCGTCCGCCTGGTCACCACGCGGGGGCTGATTTTTTTGGCGGGTACTGTTTTTTGAACAATGCCGCTTTGGCGGCGCAGCAGTTGCGTACCCAAGGCATTGCGCGTGTGGCCGTGCTGGACATTGATTACCACCACGGCAACGGCACCCAAGCCATTTTTTATGACCGTGCCGATGTCTACTTCACTAGCATCCATGGCGACCCGCACACCGAATACCCGTTTTATTTGGGTTATGCCGACGAACTTGGCTGTGGTGCTGGCCTGGGCTTTAACCGCAACCTGCCGTTGCCGCGTGGCACCGGCTTTGCCGCCTGGCGTACGGCCCTGGTGCAGGCGTTGCAAGGCATTGCCGGGTTTGGCGCGCAGGCCCTGGTGGTGTCACTCGGTCTGGACACCTTCGATGGCGACCCGGTGGCCGGTTTCCACCTGCACAGTGCGGACTATCTGGCAGTCGGTGCTGACCTGGCCGCGGTCGGCTTGCCGACCGTGTTTGTGTTTGAAGGCGGCTACGCGGTGGCCGAGGTGGGTGTCAATGCGGTGAATGTGCTGCAAGGCTTTGAGCAGGCTCAATGAATCAAAAATAATAGCTACTAACGCTTGTTATATAAGGGCTAGAAGTCAATATATCTTAAATCTTGAGGCTCAGGACTCAAGCCGGTAATGCATCCGCAAGAACTGCTTGAACTGGCGGATGATGCCCAGGGCGTCGGTCAGTTGGTCGCGGTCCAGGGTGCCCAGGCTACTCAATTCCACCTGGTTGCTGATGGCCTGGCCCAATGAAATCTGACGCAGGTTGTTGCGCAGTTTCAGGGTCATCAGCATGCGCAGGGTCTCCACCAGGTCGCGCACCAGTCGGGCGGAAAGTACCTGTTGGTTGGCCAGGGCCTGCAAGCGCTCCACCGTGCCCAGTGCGTCCAGCCGGTGTTCCAGCGCCAGCGCGCGTGCGCCATGCACGATCGGAAAGGTGCCAATTTTCTTCAGGTCAAAGGTGTCCGGTTCGCGGCTATGCAGCAGCGGCAGGCGCTGCCACCAACCGCTGGCGGGTTCGGGAAACTGGTTGATCGCACTGGCCATGCGGCCGATGAAGGTGTCGCTGCCAACGGCCAGGTTCAAGGCGTAGTCGCGTGCGTTGGCCAGCAACGCGGCGTCGCCCGCCACGGCGCGTGCATCCATGAAGATGGCCAAGTTCATCTTGCCCTCAGGGTCAGCGCCATACAGCCACTGGCCAATGGTTTGCCGGAAGGTGCCAAGGCTTTGGCGCCACAGGGGGTTGGTCACCATGATGTTGCCGGGGCAGGGCGGATAACCAAAGGTCAGCAGCGCGTCGCTGAACTGCCGGGTCACCTCTTCCAGATTTGGATGTTGGTAGCCGTCGCGCAGCAGCAGCGCGTTGTCCTGGTCGGTTTTTAAAATCTGTTCGCTTCGGCCTTCACTGCCCATCACCAGCAGGCAACTGTTTTGCACCAGTTCAGGCGGGGCCAGCAGCGCCCACAGGCGGGCAAAAATCTGTCCATTGAGCTCACTCACCAGCTTGGAGATGATTTCAATGCGCATGCCACCGCGCTGCAGCAGCTTGATGGTGTCGTCCACCTGCAGGGCGGCCACTTGCAACTCGGCCACGGTGTGGGCTTGCTCCACCTGCAGTGTGATCAGGTGCGAATGGTTCGACATGAAGCTCATCAGGTCAAGCTGGCTCAGAATGCCGACGATGGTCTCGCCATCTTTCACCAGCACGCGGTGCACGCGGTGGCGCAGCATGATCAACAGGGCGTCAAACAAATCGGCGTCTGGCGACAGCGAGATCAGGTCAAAACGAGCCACATCGCGCACCGCCAGTTGCGCTGGCGGCGCCGGGTGCAGCAGGGCGTCACGCAGGTCAGTGGTGGTGAACATGCCAATGCGTTCGCCGCCTCCTTGCGTGTCGCGCACCAGCGCGTTGGTCAATTTTTTCTCAGACAGCAGTTTGCATACCGACACCAGGTCCAATTGCCCGTCCAGGTAAAAAGGCTTTTGCAGGTAGGCGTCCTTCACCCGAAGCAGCATCAATGACAACAGTTCCCGGTTGTGGTTGATGTCTTCGTCGTCGGCCAGGTTGCTGGCGATGGTGGCAAACACCCGGGCGCTAAAACGCGGGTTGTCTCCCAGCAGCGCCATCATGGTCGCCTTTGGTAACTGCCATGCACAGACCTCGTCCAGGGTCGTGACCGTGGCATGGCTGTGTTGCGTGAGCAGCGCACGCCAACTGACGGCCTCGCCGGTTGTGAGCACATGCACATGTCCATCTTCTTCAAGTTGGGCATGCCCAACCTGCAGCACCCACAGATATTGCGGCGCAGTGTCGGGTTGCAGCATGCGTTCGCCAGCGGCGAGCCGCACATGCAGCGCCACTTCACGCACCTGCGTTTGCTCGGTGGCGCTCAGTTCGTTGAAAGGCGAAGATTCAAAAGAAAAAGCATTCGACACAGCAGGCATCCAAAAATAAAAAAAGGGCTGCAGACAATTTGCCCGCAGCCCTTTGGGCTTGTTACATCGGAAACCCTTCGGCTACCGACGCCACATACCTGACATCAGTGACCTGACGCACCGTCAGCACCAATGCCGGTTTCAGAGCGCACTTGCTGCGCCAGGAAGCCTGCACGGTCTTGCTTGGCACGTGCGCTGTTGTCAAGAATCGAGAACAACCAGATGCCGACAAAACCGATGGTCATGGAGAACAGGGCCGGTGAGGTGTACGGGAACAATGCCGAG
>JBBQZG010000075.1:0-15263 GCA_038207945.1 Burkholderiales bacterium | reverse complement strand
GAGCGCGCGCTGCGCTGGGCGCTGAAAGAAGGCCTGCCCTCGCCGCTTTTTGGCCCGGCCATGGCGATGGGCAAACTGGTGCGCCCGCTGTTGCCGCACGCGCTCAAAAACAAGGTGCCGGCCAAAAAAAGCGCCGGCATCACGCCCAGCCGCATACACGCCCGCAAGGTGCTGGTGCTGGCAGGTTGTGTGCAACCCGCCATGAGCCCCAATATCAACAGCGCTACCGCTCGGGTATTTGATGCCGCCGGCATCCAGTGCGTGGTGGCGTCCAGGGCGGGTTGCTGCGGCGCGGTCAAGTTCCACCTGAACGACCAGGACGGCGGCATGGCCGAGATGCGCACCAACATCGACGCCTGGTGGCCTGACATCGAGGGCGGCGTGGAAGGCATCGTCATCAACGCCTCAGGCTGCGGTGTCACGGTGAAAGACTATGGCCACATCCTGCGTGACGACCCGGCCTATGCCGCCAAAGCTAAACGCGTGAGCGAGCTGACCAAGGACGTAAGCGAATGGCTGCCCGAACTGACGGGCAAGCTCAAAGGCAAGGTGGCGGGCAGCGCCAGCCTCATCGCCTTTCACCCGCCATGCACCTTGCAGCACGGCATGCAGTTGCGCGGGGGTGTCGAGAAATACATGGGGGAACTCGGCTTCAAGGTCAAAACCACGGGCTGCGAAGCGCACCTGTGCTGCGGCTCTGCGGGCACCTACAGTGTGCTGAACCCCGAGATTTCTTACCAGTTGCGCGACCGCAAACTCGGCAACCTGGCCACCACGTTTGGCACGGAAGCGCCAGACCAGATTGTGTCGGCCAACATCGGCTGCATCAGCCACCTGCAAAGTGGCACCAACACACCGGTACGCCATTGGATTGAGGTGCTGGACGATTCGCTGCAATAGCAGCTACTAAAAAGATAGCTTCTTGCAAAACATTTTCAAGCGCTTGCGTACAAAAATGGCAACAGGACTGCCGGTGACCAAAGCCAGCTTGGGGACCACTGTGCCGAGCAACTCGTCAAGCAAGTCATCAAAAGCCAGGTGCCTCTTCAATCAGCAACAAGTGAATCCGCTCACGCTCTAGCTGGTGCTAATAGTCCAGCCGCCTTGCGTCAATGATGGCGATGAAGGCTTCACCGTTTTTGATGATGATTTTTTCAGCACCTC
Organism: Burkholderiales bacterium; assembly: GCA_038207945.1. Taxonomy (GTDB): domain Bacteria; phylum Pseudomonadota; class Gammaproteobacteria; order Burkholderiales; family Burkholderiaceae_C; genus Rhodoferax. The sequence continues at coordinate 14,099 of JBBQZG010000075.1, read as the reverse complement.
CCTGACATCCTCTGCCAGTTCAGAAAAGTTTGCATGCGCCTGTGACAGCGCAATCACGTCGCTGGTTGAAATTGCCATAGCGCCTCCAGGTGGTGCAGATGGTGCAAAGTTCTGTACGGTCTATGCCCTGCACTATCTCATGGAATTGCGCGATCCTGAAAAAAGGTTCATGGTTGGCCAGACATCCCGGCGCAGCAGACTATAAAAAATATAGCTGCATACACACATAAAATGAGGGCTACAGCCCCATTTTTTACATGAAACCATGACATTCCCAAACGCCTTTGAAAACCTGAATGTGGTCGCCCAGCAAACCCTGCTGCCACCCAGCGCACTGCACGACGAGGTACCCGCCACATCGCGCGCCACACAAACCGTGAGCGCTGCCCGCGCTATCGTCGCCAACATCCTGCAGGGTCTGGACAAGCGCCTGCTGGTGGTGGTGGGGCCATGCTCAATCCATGACATCAGCGCCGCCAAAGACTACGCGCAGCGCCTGAAAGCACTGGCCGACGAGGTAAATGACCAGCTCTTCATCGTGATGCGGGTGTATTTTGAGAAACCCCGCACCACGGTGGGCTGGAAAGGCTTGATCAACGACCCGCGCATGGACGACAGCTTTCGCATTGAAGAAGGCCTGCACATTGGCCGCCAGCTGCTGGTTGACCTGAACGACATGGGCCTGCCCTGCGGCACCGAGGCGCTTGACCCAATCACACCGCAGTACCTGGGCGACCTGATTGCCTGGAGCGCCATTGGTGCCCGCACCACCGAGAGCCAGACCCACCGCGAAATGGCCAGCGGCCTGTCCAGCCCGGTGGGCTTCAAGAACGGCACCGACGGCAACCTGGAAGTGGCCCTGAACGCCATGCTCTCGGCCGCGCAACCGCACACCTTTTTGGGCATCAACGGCGAGGGCCAGGTGGCCCTGACACAAACCCGCGGCAACGCCTTTGGCCATTTGATCCTGCGCGGTGGCGCGGTGCCCAATTACGACTCAGTCGCGGTGGCGCAAGCCGAGGCCGAACTCAGCAAGGCGAAGTTGCCCGTCAACATCGTGGTCGATTGCAGCCACGGCAACTCGCGCAAAAACCACGCGCTGCAAAGCCTGGTGCTGAAAGACGTGGTGGGCCAGATCGTGGACGGCAATCAATCCATCAAAGGCGTGATGCTGGAGTCGAACCTGTTTGAAGGCAACCAGAAGCTCGGCAAACCCGAAGCCTTGCGCTACGGAGTGTCCATCACCGACGCCTGCCTGGGCTGGGACGCCACTGAGACTGGCCTGCGTGAGGCGGCGCAGCGGCTCCGCCACCTGGCGAGATAAACGTCATGCGGCCAGTGCGGCCTCAATGTCCTTTGCCAGGCTCCCGGGCGTGTCAGTCGGTGCATAACGCTTGAGCACCTGACCGTCTTTGCCCACCAGAAATTTGGTGAAGTTCCACTTGATGCTTTTGCTGCCCAGCAGGCCTGGCGCTTCTGAACAAAGCCACTGGTAAAGCGGGTGTGCCTGCGCGCCATTGACCTCGACCTTGGCCATCATCGGAAAGGTCACCCCATAGTTGAGCTGGCAAAATCCGGCAATCTCGTCGTTTGTGCCCGCGTCTTGCGCACCAAACTGGTTGCAAGGAAAACCCAGCACCACCAGACCATTTTTACCGTAGGTCTGATGCAGTTTTTCCAGCCCGGTCAACTGCGGCGTGAAGCCACACGCGCTGGCGGTGTTGACGATCAACATCGCTTTGCCCTTGAATTTCTTCAGGGCGACGGTTTTCCCGTCAATTGCCAGCGCATCGAAGTCATAGATTGACGCCATCAGCTGTCCTTTAAAAAGCCCTAGCCATGCGCCTTGTCGTTGCGGGCGATGACCAACAGCCGGTCAATTTCCTCGCTGTGTTGCACCAGGTTGCGGGCGTGCCAACGGCGGATCAGCAACATGAAGCCAGCAATCACCACACCAAAGCCGGTGATGGCGGCGAAGGTGGGCACACCCAGCCCGGTTGACAGGCTGTACAACGCGCCCAGAAACAAGATACACGCCTGCTCATTGAAGTTTTGCACCGCAATCGAGCGCCCTGCACCCATCAGGTTGTGGCCACGGTGCTGCAACAAGGCGTTCATGGGCACCACCAAAAAGCCGCCCAAAGCCCCCAGCAAAATCAAAAATGGCGCAGCCACCCAGACGTTGGTGATGAAAATCAGACCAATGATCAGCAAGCCCATCACAATGCCGAGCGTGATCACACGGGGGCCATCTTCAAGCCGCATCCGCATGGAAGCCACCACGGCACCGGCCGCCATGCCAATCGCCACCACACCCTGCAAGGCGGACGCTTGTGTCACCGAATAGCCCAGCGCAGCCGCCGCCCAGGCCAGCACAATGAACCGTAAATTGCCCGCCACACCCCAGATCAGCGTGGTGGCGGCGAGTGAGATTTGACCCAGCTTGTCACGCCACAAGCGGGCGTTACAGCTCCAGAAATCGGGCAGCAGCGCCAGCAGGTGCCGCGGCTTGGGCATGGGGCGCATCAGCACGCCCGTGAGCGGAATGTGGGTGTTGAACCAGGCCGCCAGAAAATACACAAAGATCAGCACCGAAATCGCTGCCTCGGCCGGGTTGTTGATGCCCGTGGTGATGCCAGGAATGTCAATGGCCAGCAAGTGGCGCGAGATGTAGGACCCCACCAGTTGCCCGCCCAGCAGCACGCCCAGAATGATCGAGCCAATCGTCAGCCCCTCAATCCAGCCATTGGCTTTGACCAGTTGAGAGGCCGGCAACAACTCGGTCAGGATGCCATATTTGGCGGGCGAATAGGCGGCCGCGCCCAACCCCACCACGGCGTAAGCCAGCAGCGGGTGGGTACCAAACAGCATGAAGAGGCAACCCGCCACCTTGATGAAATTGCTCACCAGCATGACCCGGCCTTTGGGCATGGAATCGGCAAAGGCCCCCACAAAAGGCGCCAACACCACATAAAACAGCGCAAACATGGGCACCAACGCGGCCTGCTGCCATTCCGGCGCTTTGCTGGTGCGCAGCAATTGCACGGCGGCGACGAACAAGGCGTTGTCGGCAAGCGAGCTGAAAAACTGCGCTGCCATGATGGTGAAAAAGCCGCGTTTCATCGGTAGTTTTGGCGGCCGATCAAGCGGCGCGATAGGGGGTGACGTGTCTCCAAACGGTACGGGGTTATAGCACGGCACAGCGATGTCAAAATCAGCCCACTGTATTTACCCACAACGCCATGCCACGCCCCATATCCGCCACCATTCACCCTGCTGCAGTGCAGCACAACCTCAACCGCAGCCGCCAGGCCGCGCCGGATGCCAAAGTCTGGGCCGTAGTCAAGGCCAACGCCTACGGCCATGGCATCGAGCGGGTGTTTGAAGGGCTGCGCAGCGCCGACGGATTTGCCCTGCTGGACCTGGATGAAGCCCAGCGCATACGCGCCCTGGGTTGGCGCGGTCCGGTTTTATTGCTGGAAGGCGCGTTTGAGCCGCGCGACCTGGAGCTGTGTTCTCGCCTTGACCTGTGGCACACGGTCCATTGCGACGAGCAGATCGATTGGCTAGCCGCCTGCAAGACCCATGTGGCTCACCGGGTGTTTTTAAAAATGAACTCTGGCATGAACCGGCTTGGTTTCACGCCCGCGCGCTATCGCAGCGCCTGGGCGAGGCTGAACGCCTTGCCGCAAGTGGACGAAATCTCGCTGATGACCCATTTCAGCGACGCCGATGGCGGTCAGGGCATTGCCGCGCAAATGGCCTGCTTTGCCGAGGTCACGCGTGATCTGCCGGGCGAGCGATCTGTAAGCAACAGCGCGGCCACCCTGCGACACCCCGACGCCGTGGCAGCGTCTGACTGGATCCGCCCCGGCATCAGCCTGTATGGCAGTGCACCCGATCACCCCGAGCACACCTCGGCCGATTGGGGCTTGCTGCCCGGCATGACGCTGTCATCAGAAATAATAGCTACTCAGGCAATAACAACGGGGTCTAGCGTTGGATATGGATCAAAGTTTGTGGCGGAGCAGCCAATGCGCATTGGCGTGGTGGCCTGCGGCTATGCCGACGGCTACCCGCGCGTGGCACCCACCGGCACCCCGGTGCTGGTGGAGGGCGTGCGCACCCGTCTCATCGGACGCGTCAGCATGGACATGGTCACGGTGGATTTGACGCACGTGCCCCATGCCGGTATGGGCAGCGAGGTCACTCTGTGGGGCCGCGCCAGCCAGGGTGCCGTGCTGGGCATTGACGAAGTCGCCCACGCGGCCGGCACGCTTGGCTATGAACTGATGTGTGCCTTGGCGCAGCGGGTGCCGGTGCATCTGCAGGTGACCGACTGATGATGGCCCATCTTCCAGTGCCCCTGAACAGGGTGCAATTGGGCCGGACGATGCCGGTGGACATCCGCACGCCGGATGGCCGCCTGCTGCTGCGCCGGGGCCAGGTGCTGCAATCCGAAGCACAGCGCGAGATGCTGGCCGGCCACCAGGCCTGCATGACTGAGACTGATGCCCAGGCCTGGCAAAAGGCTCTGGAGCGCGAGATGCGCGCCATGCGCCTGAACGGCGTGCCCATGGCAGAGATCGCCCGCGCGCCCATGCCGGCTGAAATTCTGGACACCGACTATCTGGAAGGCCACACGATCGATGGCGGCTGGCTGGATTTGCAGGAAATTTTGCGTGGCCTGCTGTACCAGGGTGCCGAGGCCGCCAAGCCACTGCCACGGCTGGAAGGCATTGAACAAAAAGCTTTGCGTCTGTTGAGTCAGGACCCCGATGAATGCCTGTTTGTGCTGTTTCAGGCCCTGCCAGACCTTGGCATGGGTTATTGCGCCACCCATGCGCTGCTTTGCGGCGTGGTGGGCGCCCTCACCGCAGACAAGTTGACCCTGCCAGCGGGCAACCGCGCCATGCTGCTGCGCTCGGCGCTGGTGATGAACATTGGCATGGCACGGCCGCAAGACAGCCTGGCGCGCCAGCTCAAGGCCCCCAGCCCTGAGCAGCGCAGCATCATCACGGCCCACCCACCCACCAGTGCCGACATATTGCGCGGCTTTGGCGTGCAGGACCCCGAGTTGCTGGCCATCGTGCACTGGCACCACACCCCGGACGCCACCACGGGCCACGCCGAGCAACAATTAAGCCTGCAACTGTTGCACCAGGCCGACACGCTGGTGGCAAAGATGGCCCCGCGCATCAGCCGCCCGGCCATGTCGGCACTGGGGGCGGCCAAGTCGCTGGTGCTTGAGGCCACGGCGCAAACCCAAACCCAACGCGTGGCGATGGCTTCCGTGATGGGGTTTTACCCGCCCGGCACCTATGTGCAACTCGCCAGTGGCGAGGCCGCGGTGGTGATCGCACGCGGCGAGCGCGCCACCGCACCCCATGTGGCCAGCCTGGTCAACGCCAAAGGCATGCCGATGGGCAGCTACCTCTACCGAGATACCCGCCAGGTCGACTACACCGTGCGGGCTCCGCTTGCCGCAAGCCAGGTCAATGTCAGGGTCAATGCTGAGAAGATCCGGCGCCTACGCCAGCAGCACGGGGTTTGACCAGTTCAAACCAAAGCACACTGACAAGCCCCAGGCCCGCCGCAGCCGCCAGATAGACCACGGGCAGCGTCTCAAACACAAACAGGCGTGCCAACCAGGGCAGGTACAGCGCCAGCAACATCAAGCCCAAAGCCGCAGCCACTACCAGCCACAAGGTGCGATTGGGCACCCACAAGCTGGCCCAAAGGGAACTGGCGCGGCTGCGGTTGGAAAAAATCAGCGCCAGGTTGGTGCACACCAGCGTGGCAAACGCAAAGGCACGGGCGGCCCCTTCCGTGAGCTGCCCTGCACCCCAGACGGTCGCGACCAGCACCAGCGCTAGGGCCCCCAGCCCTTGCAGCAGCGCAAGCCCGAGTGTCATACCGCCAAACAGCGGGGTTGACACATCGCGCGGGGGGCGCTGCATCGCGTCAGGCTCGGCGGGCTCGTTTTCGAACACCATGGAGCACGCCGGATCAATCACCAGTTCCAGAAACGCAATGTGCAGCGGGAACAGCACCGTCGGCCAGCCCAGAAGCACCGGCAGCAGCGCCATGCCGGCAATCGGCACGTGCACCGCCAGGATGTAGCTCATAGACTTTCGCAAGTTGTCAAAAATGCGCCGCCCGAGCCGCACGGCACCGACGATGGAGGCGAAGTTGTCATCCAGCAACACGATGGAGGCGGCCTCACGCGCCACATCAGTGCCGCGCCCGCCCATGGCCACGCCCACATGCGCGGCCTTCAAGGCCGGCGCATCGTTGACACCGTCACCGGTCATGGCGACCACGCTGCCATTGGCTTTGAGGGCTTGCACAATGCGCAACTTTTGCGCTGGGGCGATACGGGCGCAGACACTCACCGAGCGCATGCGCTGCTGCAACGCATCGTCCGACAAGGTGACCAGAACATCACCTGTGAGCAACCAGTCAGCCACAGGTGCGCCATCCGGTAAGGTCTCGGCTTGCGTCAGTCCACTCAAACCCGCCTGTGCGGCAATCGCAGCGGCTGTGGCGGGATAGTCGCCAGTGATCATTACCACCCGAATCCCCGCCTCAAAGGCCTGGCGCACAGCCTCTGGTATTTCGGTGCGCAATGGGTCAGCCAGACCCAGCAGGCCAACGAATTCAAATTCAAAATCGTGCTCAATGGCCGGCCAGGCATCGCCCTCAAAACTGGCGCGCGCCACGCCGAGCACACGCAAGCCCTTGGCCGCCATGGCATCGACCGCGCTGGCAATGCCGCTTTGTGCACCAGCGTCCAGATGGCACAAATCCACAATAGCCTCGGGCGCCCCTTTGGCAGCCACCACATGGGCATCGCCCACACGGGCCCGCCACACATGTGACATGGCGCGCAACTCGGGCGTCAAACCGTAGGTTTGCATCAGCGTCCAGTCACGGTGCAGGTGCTCGGTGTCCGTCAGAAAGTGCGCCCCAAGCCGGTGGAAGGCTTTTTCCATCGGATCAAATGGGTCACTCACGCTGGCCAGAATCGAGTACTCAACCAGTGTGTGAAAGTGCTCGGGCAACTCAGTGGTGGTGGCGTAATCAATGGTCAGAAGCCCGGTCGGGTCGGGCGAAGCTTGTGGTGACAGCGGCACATACAGTTCAGCCACGGTCATCCGGTTCTCGGTGAGTGTGCCGGTTTTGTCGACGCACAGCACGCTGGTGGCACCCAGTGTTTCAATGGCGGCAATGCGCCGGGTCAACACCTGCTGTTTGGACAAGCGCCACGCGCCCAAAGCGGGAATCACCGTCAGCACCACCGTGAACTCTTGTGGCAACAGCGCCATGGCCAGCGCAATAGCCGCCAGCAGCGCGCCCAGCCAGTCGCCACGCATCCATCCAAACGCCGCAAACAGAAACAGACTGGCCGTCACGGCCACGATCGCCAGCACCTTGACCAGACGCGCCATTTGCTGCTTGAGCGGCGACACCTCGGTGCTCAAACCACCCAACGCCACGCCAATGCGGCCAATTTCGCTTTGTTTTCCGGTGGCTGTGACACGCGCCATCGCTTGCCCACGCACCAGCAACGTACCCGAGAACAAGGTCGACCCCGCTGCGGATTTGCCGCTGGGAGCGTCAGCACCCGCCGGGTCCGCCAACCTGCCCACCACTTTGTCCACCGGCAGGGGCTCGCCCGTCAGCAGCGATTCATCCACCTGCACCTCGACACCCTGGAACAACACCGCATCGGCAGGCACACGGTCACCTTCCGCCAACACCAGCACATCACCCACAACCACCTCACGCCCGGCAATGCGCAGCGCTGCACCATCACGCCACACCAGCGCGCGCGGGCTGGTCAGGTCACGCAAAGACTCAATGGCATGCTCGGTTTTGCCCTCCTGGTACAGCGTCAAGGCCAGCACCACCAGCACCAGGCCAAACATGATCAGGCCTTCCTGCAAATCACCCAGCACCAGGTACAACACACCGGCGGCCAGCAGCAGGGCAAACATGGGGTCGGACAGCGTTTCACGCGCAATCGCCAGCAAGCCACGGTGCGATGAACCCGGCAACTCATTGGGGCCATTCTCTTGCAGGGCTTGGGTCGCCTGCGCCGCTGTCAGACCCGTGACTTCGGCTGCCTTCTGAGCGCCAGATGCCGCGCTCAAGGCCTTGTCTGCCGCTTGTAAAACCATTGTTTGCCTCCTTCAACCATCACCAGATAACACACCACAAGCGCCGCCAGCAGCGCAAAAAACGCCGGCGGCAGCGCTGTAAAGCCAAGATAAGGTGCCAGCGCCGTGAACGGCAACACCATGGCCGTGGCCACCACGGCCAATGAGGTCACCACCAGCCAGCGGGTGGGCCGACTGCGCAACGGGTTGCGCCGGGTGCGAATCACAAAAATCACCAGCACTTGCGTGGCCATGGATTCGACAAACCAGCCGGTGCGAAACATCGTCTCTTGGGCCTCAAACAGCTTGATCAGCAGGTAAAAGGTCAAAAAATCAAACAACGAGCTGATCGGGCCAATGGTCAGCATGAAGTTGCAAATAAAACCCATGTCCCAATGCTTTGGGCTGGCCAAGTCTTCCTCGTCTATATTGTCAAGCGGCAGTGTGACCTCTGACACGTCATAGAGCAGGTTATTGAGCAATATCTGCAAGGGCAACATCGGCAGAAAGGGCAAAAACAGGGTGGCTGCGGCCATGCTGAACATGTTGCCAAAGTTCGAGCTGGTGGCCATCATGATGTACTTCATGACGTTGCCAAAGGTGCGCCGCCCTTCCAGCACGCCCTGGTGCAACACCATCAAGTCGTGTTCAAGCAAGATCATGGCTGCCGCCTGCTTGGCCACATCCACCGCGCCGTCGACCGAGATACCGACATCCGCCGTATGCAGCGAAGGTGCGTCGTTGATGCCGTCACCCAGATAACCCACCACGTGGCCGCGCGCTTTCAGGGCCAGGATGATGCGGTTTTTTTGGCCTGGGTTGACGCGGCAAAACAAGTTGACGGCCTCCGCCCGTGCGCGCAGGGCATCGTCGTTCATGGCCGCCACTTCGGCACCCGTGAGCACGCCTTCAATCGGCACACCCAGCTGGGCGCAGACATGGCGCGTGACCCGCTCGTTGTCACCGGTGAGAATTTTGACGGCCACGCCACTGGCCGCCATGGCGGCAATGGCTTGCCCGGCGCTGGCTTTGGGTGGGTCAAGAAACGCCGCAAAACCGGCAAAAATCAGGGCACTTTCATCTGACACCACGGCGTGCGGGTGGTCCAGCGCCACATCACGCCAGGCAATGCCGAGCACCCGAAAGCCGTCTTCGCCCAGGCTGTCAAACAGGGCGTTGATGCGTGTTTGCGCTGCATCGTCCAAGTCTACGGTCTCGCCTGCGACGTCTTGGTAGTGGGTACACAGGCGCAACACGTCTTCTGGCGCGCCTTTCACCACCAGCCGCCTGGCATCAGCGCGTTCGATCAGCACCGAGACGCGGCGGCGCTCAAAGTCAAATGGCACTTCGTCAATTTTTGACCAGGCTGACACATCGATGTTTTCATGCGCCAGGATGGCATCGTCCAACGGGCTTTTCAGGCCGCTCTCAAAATAGCTGTTGAGGTAGGCCAGCTGCAGCACCTGCGGGTTATCGGCGCCTGTGGCATCCACATGGCGCTCCAGACGAATACGCGCCTCGGTCAACGTACCGGTTTTGTCGGTGCAAAGGATGTCCATGGCACCCAGGTCCTGAATGGCGGAGGGCCGTTTGACTATCACCTTCAGCGCCGCCATGCGCAGTGCGCCGCGTGTGAGGGTGACCGACACCACCATCGGCAGCAACTCAGGCGTCAGGCCCACGGCCAGCGCCACGGCAAACATGAACGACTCCAGCAACGGGCGGTGCAACGCCACATTCACCAGCAAGGTGAACAGCACCAGCAGCAGCGTCAGGCGCATGATCAACATGCCAAAGCGCCGCGTGCCCACCTCAAACGCGGTCGGCGGCGCAGGCAGTGACAGACTGACCGCAATTTGGCCCAAGGCCGTGCCACTGCCCGTTCGCACCAGCAGCACGCGCGCCGAGCCGCTGACCACCGAACTGCCCATGAAGACCCAGTCTGGCGCCGCGGCATCCACACCGTCATTTGTACTGCCCTGACCCGCGTCGCTGCCGTCACTTTGCTTGCCGCTGGCCAGACTTGCCGCCACAGCGGTGTGCGCCAGGGGCTCAAGGTCCGGGCCAATGCAGCGCTTTTCTACCGGATAAGGCTCACCGGTGAGCTGCGCTTGGTTGACAAAAAAGTCATCGGCCTGCAGCACCCGCGCATCGGCGGGCACCAGGTTGCCAGCCGACAGCAGCACCACATCGCCCGGCACCAGGTCAGCTACCGGCAATTCACACCGCACACCATCCCGCAACACCGTGGCAGTCACGGCCACCTGCAGCGCCAACTGTTCTGCGGCGCGACCCGCACGGTACGACTGCACAAAATCCAGTGTGACGCTCATCAGCACAATCAGCCCGATGATGAGGGCACCACTGGCATCGCCCGTGAGCGCAGAAATACCGCTGGCGACCAACAGCACCAGCACCAACGGGTTTTTGAATTGCATCAAAAACTGCAGGGCCACCGCCCGCTGCGTGGAAGGTTTGAGCCTATTTGAGCCAACACGTGTGAGCCGCGCAACTGCCTCGGCCGTGCTCAGTCCGCTTGCCTCCTCATTTGCCTTTGCGTCTTGCGTCATCATCGACATATTGGCCTCTAGCCTTTATTAATAAAGCGTTTGCAGCTATTTATTTGATAGCTATTTGCAAGTACTCTTGATGCTATCCCTTCAGAGAAGTCGGAACTGTGCGGCAAGTCACGCGCGCTTTGTCGCACCACAACGCCACGCATGAAAAATTTTCGCCTCGCCACACAACTTACCCGCACGCCTCATGTCGGTTGAAAAAAATTTGTGTCATTGTGTAACTTTTGTTAGCGAAAACCCCTACATCAATAAGGCTTAAGCCTTTTAAGATTTGCATGCAACCCATTTACCAGGAGATTTTCATGTCACTGATAACCATGACCAAACTGCAGCTCTTCCGCATTGCCAAGGCGGGCTGCGTCGTTGCGGCCTTGGGGTTTGTCTTTGCTGGCAACAGCTTTGCGGACGATCACCCGTCCGTCAAACGCACCATTGCCGAGCAATACATTCAAGACCTGAAAGATGGCAAGATCGGTGCCGCCGGGAACGACGACCACGTGGTGCAGGAGCTGATCATCAAGCGCAGCATTCCCATCACCTACAAATACATCAACACCCTGATGAACACGCCCAATGCCTTTGGCCCAGGCGTTGCGTGCACCGTGTGTCATAACTCGCAAGATGCCAGCAAAAGCTACCGGGGCCTGGACTTGTCCACCTGCAAGGGCATGATCGATGGCGCCACAGAAAAACCCAAACACACCATCTTCACACCAGGTGCAGACCCCAAGCGCGACCATCTGATTCGCCGCCTGCGCAACAACCGCATGCCACTGGGGCTGGGGTTTGAGAACTCCACCTATACACCGAACCACATGCTGGTCAAAAACTGGATTGCGGACGGCGCCAGGAACGACGACCATTTCACCAAAAATGTGCTGCCGCTGTTCAAGACACCCAACGCCTTTGGTCCCAACACGCCAGCCTGCACCGCCTGCCACATGTCCAACCAGGAACCCCCAAGCTTTCACGAATTGAACCTGAAGACCCACGCCAGCATCATGCTCGGTGCCGACTCGGTGGCCAAGGGTGTGGACAAATCTACCAAGGTGGTCATTCCAGGCAGCCCGGAACTGAGCTTTATCTGGCAACACTTGTCGGAAGACCGCATGCCTCCCGGCATCAGCCCGGCTGAAGCACGTGACCATCCCAACACCACCATCCTGTCGGCATGGATCACGCAAGGAGCCAAGTGCGATTGATGGCAGCGGGCAACTTGAATCGCCGCCACGTTGTCGCAGCACTTGCAGCAGGTGGGCTTTTGCCCACCTTTCTCGTTTCGGCAGCGACCCAAACACCGAACGTGGTGCGTCGCTGGACCAGTGGCAACACCACCTTGACGCCCCTGGCGTTGCTGAACGGGCAGATTTTTTTCAGTGGTGACAAAACGCTGGGCCGAATCAACCCCCAGCGTCTGACGCCGCTGTGGAACGTGCCACACCAGTTGAGCAGCGATGCGGTGTATCGCCCGCGCGCCGCCGGACAGTCGGTCATCAGCGGTGGGCAAAGCGAACTGGGTGCCTGGCAGCTTGCGGATGGCAAACCTGTCTGGCTGCATCAGGCGCATGTTCAGGTAGGCACCCCCTTTGTGACTCCGGAGCGCACTTACGTTGGTGACGGGCACGAGCTGCTGGCCATCAACAACGCGTCTGGCGTGGTTGACTGGCGCTTTGCCGGCACACCTGACACATTGGCATCCTATGCGCCCACGGTTGCCAATGGCATCGTCTACTTTGGTCCGGGCAATGGGCAGCTGTACGCACTCAACGCCGCAGACGGCGCACTCACATGGCAGCTTGACGACAGCAAAGAGTGGCAGTACGTGCGCCAGATGTACGTCAGCGGCAATGTGCTGGTGGCCGGCACCTACACCGAGCTGCTGTACGGCATCCACAAAGACACTGGCAAAATTTTGTGGAAGTTCAAGGCCGGCAACTTCATCAACTCGCACCATGTGTCAGGTGATACGGCTTACCTGTGGTCACCTACCGGCTGGATTTACGCCATTGACACCCTCACGGGCCATGTGCGCTGGCGTCACCAAACCACCCGTTACGGCAGCAGCACAGCCAACTGGGGCCCCATGATGGCCGAAATCGTCACCTTCGAGCGCAAGGTGTATTGCCTGGACATGAACCAGGTGCTGCATGTGCTGGATATGGACAGCGGCAAAGCGTTGTTGCGCATTCCCTTTACCCACGACCTGCGCCCGACCGTGAGCCCTCTGGCCGATTCGCGCGCGGTCGTGGCCAGCGAGTCGGGAGAGATTCAACTGGTTCAGTGGTAAATCAGGCTTAAGCTAGCCCTAAGGTAGTTGGCGCATCCTTCGGGTTCTGTCCGCTGACGTGCTGAACCTTTTGCCCTCAGCAGAACGATTGATGCCCTTGTTCCTGGTGATTGACTCGTGACTGCAAGCCTTCTCCTGTCCTATATTTTCGCGGCCATGCTGCTGCAACTGCTTGCGGTGGCGGGTTTCGCGATGTGGCGCAAGCCTACTTCTGCGCCCGTGCCCGCGCCCCAAACGGCCGCCGAGCCACACGCAACGACGCGTGCATTGGCCTGGCCCGGCGGGAGAAATTTTCGGGTGGTTCGCCGCGAATTTGAAGACCGCGCGCACAGCCAGTGTTCGTTTTATCTGGCACCGGTTGACGGCGCCGCGCTGCCCCCCTTCAAGCCAGGCCAGTTCCTGACTTTCACATTGCAATTGGCAAACCACGACGGCACACCAGAAAACCAACGCGCCACCACCCGCTGTTATTCCTTGTCAGACCAGCCTGACCTCGCGCATTACCGGGTGACCATCAAGCGCGTGCCAGCACCGTCCGACCAACCCGACCTGCCACCGGGTGCCGCTTCCGGCCATTTTCATGACCATGTTCAGGTGGGTGATGTGCTGCAGGTCAAAGCGCCCTCCGGACATTTTCACATTGACGCGGCTAGCATGACCTCGGTGGTGCTGATTGGCGGTGGCCTTGGCATCACCCCAATGATGAGCATGCTGCGCTGGTGTCTGTCCAGGCAACCAGGCCGCACCGTGCATCTCTACTACGGTCTGCGCAACAGCCGTGAGCATGCCTTCAAACAAACGCTGGCGCAAATTGCAGGTGATCACCCCCAACTGCACCTGCATGTGGTTTACAGCCGCCCCGGGCCGCAGGATGAGCTGGGCCGCGACTACCAGCACACCGGCCACGTGAACATCAACTTGCTGCGCCAACAGTTGCCGCATGGCCCGCACCAGTTTTACGTGTGCGGCCCAGCCCCCATGATGGAAACCCTGGTGCCTGATTTGCTGGCCTGGGGTGTGCCACAGCAGGATGTTCATTTTGAAGCCTTTGGCCCGGCCTCGGTGCGCCTGCCT
>JBBQZG010000074.1:0-15343 GCA_038207945.1 Burkholderiales bacterium | reverse complement strand
CCGAAGGTGTCGCAACCCTTGCCCTTGTCCCAGGTGCCGCCGCGCTCCAACTGGTATTCGCGCTCGGACAAATCGTTCGCCACGCAATACCCGGCGACATGCTCAAGCGCGTGTTCGACGCTCACATAGCGCGCCTTGCTTCCTATCACCACACCCAGTTCCACTTCCCAATCGCCCTTCACCGCGCCTTGCGGCAGCACCACGGCGTCATTGCAGCCCATCAAGGCGCTGGTGGGTTTCATGAACAGCACCGGCTCTTTGGGAATCGGCATTCCTGCTTCGGCCGCATGGTCGGCGTAGTTCAAGCCCACGCACACGAACTTGCCCATGCCGGTCCAGGGCGGTGCCCAGCGGCCCGGTTGATCGATCAGTGGCAAGGTCTCGGGATCCAGCGCGCGCAGTTGCTGAAGGGATTGCGGCGAGAGCATGTCGGCGTCGATATCAGACAGCACGCCGCTCAGGTCACGCAGCCGGCCTTGTGCGTCCAGCAAGGCGGGACGCTCGGCGCCCTTGGCGCCATGTCGCAGCAGTTTCATGGTTTGAATTCCTCAGTTGGTTTGGCGCGGCACGGCGGCTGCGTCGGGACTTGTATTGTGGGTGCGATTGCCGGAAACAATGGCTGACGTCGCGCCTCACAGCATAGCGCGACCCGCGTGGCGCATCGATGGGCCATGCGGATTCGCCGGTCTTGCCGCGTCGCCATCACTGGCTGCTGATCTGCCACCACGATTCGCCGAACTGCCCTTGCAGCCAGGCGACGAAACCGCTCACCTTGGCAGGCACCAAGCGGGGTGACGGGAAGACGGCGTGAATCTCTTGCGAAGGCAGCGCCCAGTCGGTGAGCACGGGCTGGACGGCGCCGCTGCACACCGACTCGTAGGCGACATACCAGGGCAGCGCCGCCACGCCCATGTCGCCACGCGCAGCGCTCAGCAGGGCCGACAGATTGTTCGAACGCAGCGGCCCCTTCACGGGCACCGACAACACCTGCCCCTCGGCGCCGGTGAAGTGCCAGCGAGCGTCGCCTTGCACCGTGCTGTAGATCAAGGCGTCGTGTTCCGACAAGTCGGTGGGCAGGCCGGGCCGACCCCGTTCCTGCAAATAGTCGCTTGAGGCCACCGTCACCCACGGGTTGACGCCCAGATAGCGCGACCCCAGCGTCGAGTCGGCCAGCGGTCCCATGCGAATCGCCACGTCGATACCTTGTTCGACCAGATTCACATAGCGGTCGTCGAAGTTCAGATCCACCTGCAGCTTCGGGTTCATGCGCATGAAGTCCATCACCAGCGGCACCAGCACGCGCCGTCCGAAAGCCACCGAAGTGGAAATGCGCAAAGCCCCTTGCACCTTGGATTGAAGCAAGGCGGCCACCGACTGCGCCTCATCAACGTGGTGGACGATGAGCTGGCATTTTTCGTAATACATCGCGCCGATCTCGGTCGGCGTCACGCCATGCGTCGAGCGGTGCAGCAGCCTTGCGCCCAACTTCTTTTCCATCTGCGCCACCAACTTGGTGGCGGCAGGTTGGCCTATCTGCATTTCGGCCGCCGCCTTGCTGAACGAACCAAGTTCGACGACGCGAAGAAAGAGCCGAATGGCTTGTATGCGATCCATGGTGTGAGCCTGTTCGGGGCTGGTGTCAGCCTTGATATTCCAATTCGGAATATTCTAAATGCCGCTAGGGCGGCTTCCGCTGTTCGGCCCGGTCCGCGATCATCGACGCTCAAGCTGAGCAATCAAGTGGAGGCCGAAATGGCAAAAATGAAGGCAGTCATGGCGGCGGTACTCGTGATGGAAAAGGAAGGCGTCAACCAAGCCTTCGGTGTTCCGGGTGCCGCCATCAACCCCCTGTACGCAGCGCTGCGCGAGCGCCAATCGATCGCGCACATTCTGGCGCGCCATGTCGAAGGCGCTTCGCACATGGCCGAAGGCTATACGCGTGCCAAGGCCGGCAATATCGGCGTGTGCATCGGCACCTCGGGGCCGGCCGGCACCGACATGATCACGGGCCTGTATTCGGCGATTGCCGACTCGATTCCGATTCTTTGCATCACCGGTCAGGCGCCGCGCGCCCGGCTCTACAAGGAAGACTTCCAGGCCGTCGACATCGAGAGCATTTCGAAGCCGGTGACCAAGTGGAGCGTGACGGTGCGCGAGCCCGCCTTGGTGCCGCGCGCTTTCCAGCAGGCCTTCCACGAAATGCGCAGCGGCCGCCCCGGCCCGGTGCTGATCGATCTGCCGTTTGATGTGCAGATGGCCGAGATCGAGTTCGACATCGACACCTACGAGCCGCTGCCCGTGTACAAGCCGGCCGCCACGCGCAAGCAGATCGAAAAGGCACTGGACATGTTGATGAGCTCGGCCAAGCCGCTCATCGTGGCCGGCGGGGGCATCATCAACGCCGACGCGTCCGACTTGCTGGTCGAGTTCGCCGAACTGACCGGCGTGCCCGTCATCCCCACCTTGATGGGCTGGGGGGCGATTCCCGATGACCACCCCTTGATGGCCGGCATGGTGGGCTTGCAGACCAGCCACCGCTACGGCAACGCCACCCTGCTGGCCAGCGATTTTGTCATTGGCATCGGCAACCGCTGGGCGAATCGCCACACTGGCAGCACCGAGGTCTACTGCAAGGGCCGCACCTTTGTCCATGTGGACATTGAGCCAACCCAAATCGGCCGCGTCTTCAACCCCGAACTGGGCATTGTGAGCGACGCCAAAATTGCGCTGGAATTGCTTGTGCAGGTGGCACGCGAGCGCAAGGCGGCCGGGCAGCTGAAAGGTTTTAGCAATTGGGCCAGCCGCTGCGCCGAGCGCAAGGCAATGATGCACCGCAAGACGCATTTCACCGAGACCCCAATCAAACCGCTGCGCGTCTACGAAGAGATGAACCAGGCGCTGCCACGCGACACGATTTATGTCACAACGATTGGCCTGAGCCAGATTGCCGGTGCGCAGTTTTTGCATGTGTACGGCCCGCGCCAGTGGATCAACTGCGGCCAGGCCGGCCCGCTGGGCTGGACCATTCCTGCCGCTTTGGGCGTGGTGGTCGCCGACCCGACCCGCACCGTGGTGGGTTTGTCGGGCGACTACGACTTTCAGTTTTTGATTGAGGAACTGGCAGTGGGTGCGCAGTTCAAGCTGCCCTATGTGCATGTGTTGGTGAACAACAGCTACCTCGGCCTGATCCGCCAAAGCCAGCGGGGTTTTGAGATGGATTACTGCGTGCAACTGGCGTTTGAAAACCAGAACGTGGAAGACCCGGCCCTGAAAAGCTACGGTGTCGATCACCAGGCCGTGGTGCAAGGGTTGGGCTGCAAGTCGCTGCGGGTCACCGACCCGGAGAAAATCCAGGCCGCCGTGATACAAGCGCAGGCCATGGCACGCGAGTTCAGTGTGCCGGTGGTGGTCGAGGTGATTCTGGAGCGGGTGACCAACATCGCCATGGGCACCGAGATCGACAAGATCAACGAGTTTGAAGACCTCGATTGCCGCCACCCCAAAGGCCGTGCCGGCCTGGAATTGGCCGGTTTGCTGGAATAAGCCATCAACACCCCACACAAGGAGTACCCATGCCTAAGTTTGCTGCGAATCTGACGATGTTGTTCACCGAGGTGCCGTTTCTAGACCGGTTTGAGCGCGCGGCGCAGGCCGGCTTCACTGCGGTGGAGTTTCTCTTTCCCTACGCCTACAGCGTGGCGGACCTCAAACAACGCCTGGATGCCCATGGCCTGACGCTGGTGCTGCACAACCTGCCCGCCGGTGACTGGGATGCCGGTGAACGCGGCATTGCCTGCCATCCGGACCGGGTTGAGGAATTCAAGGCCAGCGTAGCGCAAGGCATTGATTACGCCACCACGCTGGGCGTGCGCCAAGTCAATTGTCTGGCGGGCAAGGCACCGACCGGCATCAATGATGCGGTGCTTCACAGCACGCTGGTCAGCAACCTGAAGTACGCCGCTGCCGCGCTGAAGGGCGCTGGGTTGAGGCTGCTGATTGAGCCCATCAACACCTATGACATTCCAGGGTTTTATTTGAACCGCACAGCGCAGGCGCTGGCGATTCTGGACGAGGTGGGGGCTGACAACGCCTTTGTGCAGTACGACGTCTACCACGCACAGCGCATGGAAGGCGAGCTGGCCGCCACCATACAAAAACAGCTGGCACGCATTGGTCACATCCAACTAGCCGACAACCCGGGTCGCAACGAGCCCGGCACTGGCGAGATCAATTACCCGTTTTTGTTTGCGCATCTGGACCGCATTGGCTACCAAGGCTGGATTGGCTGCGAATACAAACCCGCCACCAGCACCGAGGCAGGCCTGGGCTGGCGCACCCAACTCACCAACAACGCCAACTAGAATTTCAGGAGCCACACCATGAGCACACCTTCTCTCAAACTCGGCTTCATCGGCCTGGGCATCATGGGCGCCCCCATGGTCGGCCACCTGATAACCGCCGGGCACCAGCTGTTTGTGTACAAGCGCGGCCCGCTGCCCGAGGCGATTGCCAGCAGCGCGGCAATCGCCTGCGGTTCGGCGCGCGAGGTGGCACAGCACGCAGACATCGTCTTCACCATGGTGCCGGACACGCCGGATGTGGAAAGTCTGCTGTTTGGCAACGACGGGCTGACCGACGGCTTGAGTCCGGGCAAAACGGTGGTCGACATGAGCTCGATTTCGCCGATTGCCACCAAAGTGTTTGCGCAAAAAATCAACGCGCTGGGCTGCGATTACCTCGACGCCCCGGTGTCTGGTGGCCAGCTGGGGGCCAAAAACGCCACGCTGTCGATCATGGTGGGCGGTCCTGAGGCAACGTTTGAAAAAATCAAGCCCCTGTTCGAACTGATGGGCAAGAACATCACGCTGGTCGGAGCCAATGGCGACGGGCAGACCGCCAAGGTGGCCAACCAGATCATCGTGGCACTGAACATTGAAGCCGTGGGCGAGGCCCTGCTGTTTGCCGCGCGTGCCGGTGCCGACCCGGCTCGGGTGCGCCAGGCGCTGATGGGTGGCTTTGCCGCCAGCAAAATTCTGGAGGTGCATGGCGAACGCATGATTCAGCGCACGTTTGATCCCGGCTTTCGGATTGAACTGCATCAGAAAGACCTGAACCTGGCCTTGAGCAGCGCACGTGCGTTAGGTGTCTCATTGCCCAACACGGCCATGGCGCAAGAACTGTTCAACAGCTGCGTGGCCCACGGCGGACGCGCCTGGGACCACTCGGCGATGGTGCGGGCGCTTGAAAATCTGGCAAATTTTGAAATCGGCCAGCCAACGGCTTGAGATTGGCTTGGCAAGGCGTCAGCGGCCATGGCTTCTTCAAGGCACTTGGGGACTCGGTCATCACCGGACCACTGTTTTTCAGTGTATGTGTTAAATTTTCTCCAGCCAAGGGCATTGGATTTGGCTTAGAGTTCAGGCTCTGCGGCACGCCACTGGACCCAACAAATGAATGCACCTCTTTCCCCTAGCGTTTCTGATGCGCTACAAAGATCAGAGCTACAGGCCAAGGTAGTAAAAGCGCTTCAAGCCTTTTTACCACATCATGCCTTGCTGTGGAATCTGGAGGACACCACCCCTTACGAGTGTGACGGCTTGACGGCCTACCGCCAACGACCGCTGGTGGTCGCCTTGCCCGAGGACGAGGCGCAAGTGGCTGCCGTGCTCAAAACCTGCCAAGCCATGAACGTGCCAGTGGTGGCACGCGGTGCTGGCACGGGACTGTCAGGTGGGGCCATGCCGAGCGCTGTGGGTGTGACCTTGTCCATGGCCAAGTTCAACAAAATCGTCAAGCTTGATCCCGTTTCACGCACGGCCGTGGTTCAGTGCGGCGTGCGCAACCTGGCTATCAGCGACGCGGCGGCACCACTGGGCCTGTATTACGCGCCCGATCCAAGCAGCCAGATTGCCTGCACGATTGGTGGCAATGTGGCGGAAAACTCGGGCGGTGTGCATTGCCTGAAATATGGCCTGACCCTGCACAACATCGTCAAGATCAAAGGCCTGACCATGGATGGCGAGCCAGTTGTTTTTGGCGCGGACGCGCTCGATGCGCCCGGCTACGACCTGATGAGCGTGGTGATTGGCAGTGAGGGCATGCTGGCGGTGGTGACTGAAGTCACCGTCAAACTGATCCCCAAACCCATGCTGGCGCGCTGCATCATGGCCAGCTTTGATGACATCCGCAAGGCCGGTGAAGCAGTGGCTGCCGTCATTGCCGCAGGCATCATCCCGGCCGGGCTGGAGATGATGGACAAGCCCATGACCGCCGCCGTGGAAGACTATGTGCATGCCGGCTACGACCTGACCGCAGAAGCCATTTTGCTGTGCGAGAGCGACGGCACGCCAGAAGAAGTTGAAGAAGAAATTGGCCGCATGAGCGCCGTGCTGCTGGCGTCCGGCGCGACAAAAATTGCAGTGAGCCAGTCTGAGCAGGAACGCATGACCTTCTGGAGCGGGCGCAAAAATGCATTCCCAGCCAGCGGGCGCATCAGCCCGGACTACATGTGCATGGACAGCACGATTCCGCGCAAACGTGTGGCCGACATCCTGCTGGCCATTGCCGAGATGGAGAAAAAGTACCAGCTGCGCTGCGCCAACGTGTTCCACGCTGGTGACGGCAACCTGCACCCGCTGATCTTGTTTGATGCGAACGACCCGGACCAGCTGCACCGCTGCGAGCTGTTTGGTGCCGACATTCTGGAAACCAGCGTGGCCATGGGCGGCACCGTGACGGGTGAACACGGTGTAGGCATCGAGAAGCTCAACAGCATGTGTGTGCAGTTCAGCGCGGCAGAAAACGAGCAGATGTTTGGCGTGAAACGTGCGTTTGACCCAGCGGGCCTGCTGAACCCCGGCAAGGTCATCCCGACCCTGCACCGCTGTGCCGAGTACGGCAAGATGCTGGTGCGCGGCGGCAAGATCAAACACCCGGATTTGCCACGATTCTGATAGCACTTTATGCAGGGATTACGTGGGCTAGCATGGCTTTTGGCCATGCAATCATTGGGAGAGCTGTTGTCACGCGGCCTGAACTTGCCTTTTCCCGGGCCTGTGATTGGCATGTTGTTGTTGCTGATGGCACTGCGCCTACCCGTGGTGCACGAGCCCGTGGCAGCCTGCGCCAATTTCTTACTCTCGCACCTCTCGCTGCTGTTTGTGCCGGTTGGTGTCGGGGTGATGACGCACTTGGGGCTGCTCGGTCAATACGGTGTGCGCATGGCGCTGGTGATTGTGCTGTCGACCTGGTGCGGGCTGGCCGTGACCGTGCTGGTGTTGCGCGCGTTCCAGCGAAGGAATGCGAACGATGCCTAAATTTGTCGAGCTTTGGGTCTACCTGTCAGCCACACCGCTATTCGGCTTGACCGCCACGCTGGTGGTCTATGTGCTGGCCCAAGCGCTGTATGCCCACCTCAACCAGGCGGCCTGGGCCAATCCGGTGTTGTGGTCGGTGGTGACGCTGGCCAGCTTGCTCACGGTCACAGGCGTGGACTATCCCACCTATTTTTCAGGCGCGCAGTTCATTCACTTTTTGCTCGGCCCCGCTGTGGTGGCACTGGCTTGGCCACTGTGGGAGCGCCGCATCGCGTTGCGTCAGCATTGGCGTGCCTTGCTCGCCGCCGCCACGGTGGGTGGCGTGGCTGCCAGCGGATCGGCACTGCTGCTGGGCTGGCTGGTGGGATTGCCAACTGACGTGGTGTTGTCGCTGGCACCCAAATCCGTGACGGCGCCCGTGGCCATGGGTATTGCCGACAAGATTGGCGGCATTCCGGCACTGGCTGCGGTGTTTGCGGTGGTCACGGGCATGGTCGGGGCGCTCAGTGGCAAGGCGTTGTTCGGCCTGTTGAAGATTCCCACCGATGCGCATGGCTGGATGGCCCGCGGCTATGCATTGGGCACGGCTGCGCACGGCATTGGCGCCGCGCGTGCCATGCAGGTCAATGCCGATGCTGGTGCGTTTGCCGGCCTGGCACTGGGCGTGCAAGTGGTGCTGGCGTCCTTGCTGATCCCGCTGCTGTTTCGGCTGTTTTGACAGCCAGCTCAACGCACCAGGATTTCGGCTCGCCGGTTTTGCGGCTCTGCCACTTCGTCCTCGGTAGGCACCAGCGGCGCACGTTCACCACGCCCCACGGCCTCCACCAGGTCTGGCTTGAAACCCTGCGCCACAAAGAGCTCACGAATGGTTTTGGCGCGTTGCAGTGACAACGCGTCGTTGGCCTCCAATGAGCCGACCCGGTCTGTGTGACCCATCACAATGATTTCACCGCTCTTACGGTCGCGCGCACGCGTCAGAATGACAGGCATCAGTGCTGTGGACTGGGCAGTCAGCTGTGCACCACCCGGCTCAAAGTAAAGCAAGAATTGCTCTTCTGCTGGCGGTTTTTGCGCCAGCAAACGACCGTAGCGCGCCTGCACCACCTGTGGTTCTGTGATGCTCAGCGCCACCCCCCCGTCGGCGTCGACACTGGCCGTTTGATAGGCGCTGGAAAGCACCTGCGAGGCGGTCGCCGTCTTGACCTCCACCGCCGTGGGCTTTCCGCTACCCTCTGGCAACAGGATCACGCGCGAGGCTGGTGCGCAGGCCCAAAGCATCCCGACAGTCGTCAGGCCTGCAATCAGTTTGAGGCATCGATTCATGGCACCTCCACAATAAAGTCGGTGCCGCGCACACCAACCACCGAGGTGGGGGTGATGACCTTGACCTGCTCAGGGTGCAATTTACTCAGCCAGCCCGTCACCACGCGAATGGTACCTTGCAACAAACTGAGCATGAGGTTGCCTTCCTGAGTCGTGGTGTCAAACTTCACTTTGGTCAATTCCAGCGTTGAATTGGGGCCAACGCTGATGATGGTGCCATCTTTGAGTGTGAATGTGACGCTGGCATCGGGCCCGGTCACGATACGGTCTGTTTGCTGCAGCCCGCCACCCTCTTGTGCAACATGCCGGCTGTCACCTTGACCTAGGCGTACGTCGCCAGTCATTGCTTTCAACGTACCAGTTCGCTGATCTTGAGCACTGGCGGTCGTGGCCAGGAGCAAGGCGCTTAGCCATAAAATTTTAGAATCCATCACCCTGGCATCTCCACGTTATTTCAATTCATTCGAGGCCACTTGCGAGCCATCAGATTTTTTTAGCGATGCGCGTGCTGGGTTCGTCATCCATCATGACTTGCTCAGCCCATAGCGCCAGCTTGGCGGTGTCGGCACGCAACAACTCTTGCTTGACCGCAAGAATTTGCGCTGGGTGCATAGAAAAACTGCGCAAGCCCATGCCCAGCAACAATCGGGTCATGGCGACGTCACCGGCCATTTCGCCGCACACAGTGACCGGTTTACCCTGCGCATGAGACTCTGCAATGGTATTGGCCACCAGTCGGAGCACTGCCGGGTGCATGGGGTCATAAAGGTGCGCCACGGATTCGTCAGCCCGGTCAATGGCTAGGGTGTACTGAATCAGGTCATTGGTGCCAATCGACAAAAAGTCAAAGTATTTCAAAAACACCTTGAGCGTCAGCGCTGCCGCCGGGATTTCGATCATGGCACCAATCTTCACCAGACCATAGGCGACACCGCGGTTATCCAACTGCACCCGCGCATGGTCAATCAACGCCATGGTCTGGCGGATTTCACTGGCATGCACCAGCATCGGAATCAACAGGTGCACCTGTCCATGGGCGGCAGCCCGCAAAATAGCCCGCAATTGGGTTAAAAACATGGCAGGATCAGCCAGACTCCAGCGAATGGCACGCAGGCCCAAGGCCGGGTTCAGGTGGGCGTCGTCTCGCAAGGTGTCGTCAAGTGGTTTGTCGGCACCGACATCCACCGTACGAATCGTCACCGGCAAGCCTTGCATGCCCTCAACGGCACGACGGTAGGCTTGGTATTGCTCATCTTCATTGGGCAATTTGCCGTGGCGCCCCATGAACAGAAATTCGCTGCGGAACAAACCGACGCCCACGGCACCGGCATTCAAAGCGCTGGCCGCATCGTCTGGCAACTCAATATTGGCCAGCAACTCAATTCTTTGCCCATCCAGGGTCACGGCAGGCGTGTGCAGCAAGCGCTTCAGGCGACCACGCTGGAGCTCACCTTGGCGTTGCTTGAAGCCGTATTCAGCCAGGATGATGGGTGACGGGTCTACCACCACCACCCCAGCATCACCGTCAATCACCACCCAGTCGTCCTGCCGGATCAAGTGGCTGCTCAGGCGCGCGCCCACCACAGCGGGAATGTCCAGACTGCGCGCCACAATGGCCGTGTGCGAAGTTTTGCCACCCACATCGGTGATGAAGCCGGCGAACACGCTTTGCTTGAATTGCAGCATGTCGGCCGGCGAGAGGTCATGTGCCACCAGAATCAGCGGCACATCCACGGTATCGTCCAGCAACAAATCCTGCTGTGACGTTTTACGCCCGTGGCGCCCCAGGGGCTGCATCAGCGGGGACGACACGCCACGCATGGCGCGCAGCACCTTTTCGGTGATCTGCTCCAGGTCGGCTTTGCGTTCACGCAAATACTCGTCTTCCATTTCATCAAATTGGCGCGCAACAACCTCCAGTTGGGTCGTCAGCGCCCATTCGGCGTTGTAGAGGCGTTCTTTGATCCAGTGGCGAACACCGCCAGAAAGCTCCTCATCTTGCAGCAACATCAAATGCACGTCGAGCAAGGCGGCGAGTTCGTGCGGCGCCTCTTTTGGCCCCATCTGGGCAATGGTGGTCTGCAGACGGCGGATTTCTTCAACCACGGCGTCACGGCCATCCCGCACCCGGTTGATTTCTGCAGCAATCTGTGATGGCTCAATGAAATAGTGCGCCACATCCAGCCGACTGGACGCCACCAGCACGGCCCGCCCGATGGCAATACCCCGGGCGACCGCCAATCCGTGGATGGAGAAAGTCATTCACCCTCTCCGAACTTGTCAGCGATGAGGGCCAGCAAGGCATCCATGGCTTCGCGTTCGCGCTCACCCTGAGTTTCAACCTCAACCTGCGTGCCCATACCAGCAGCCAGCATCATCACGCCCATGATGCTTTTGGCGTTCACACGTCGCTCGCCACGTGACATCCACACTTCGCACGGATAACTGCCTGCTAATTTGGTCAATTTGGCGGAGGCGCGTGCGTGCAGGCCCAATTTATTGCTGATGGTCGTCGTGGTTTTGATCATTTGATTTTCGTTGCTGATTTTGCGGCGCGGTCACAGCCACTTGCATGACACCTTGCGTGCCGCCTGCCAATGCCCGCGCCACCAGGGCATCCATCGATTCGTTGCGGTAAGTCACCGCGCGCATCAGCATCGGGAGGCTGACACCTGCAACCAGGCGGGAGTTCACACCATCCACCAGTTTTTGCGCTACGTTGCAGGGCGTGGCACCGAACATGTCTGTCAGGACCAGCGTGCGTTCCGTTTTAAGAAGTGCCAAGGCCATCCGGGCTGCGGCCAGTGATTCATCAGCGGGCATGTTGGGCTGCACGTCCAACACGGCAATGGAAGACGATGCGTCGGGAAAAACATGCAACACACACTGGCGCAATGCACTGGCCAAGGGCGCGTGGGCGATGATGAAAATGCCGCTGTTCATATTTATATACGATCCGTTGCCTTGCCAATGTCGCGATGGGATTTGTCGCCGGATATTCCGGGTACTCATTATGGCTTTTTACCATCACTTTCCCTGCGAACGACGCACATCTGCGGACACACCGCCACTTCAGTACCGTTCACCTAGCGCTTGAGCGCACCAAAGACTTTTTGAAGCAAGGCATTACCGGTACCCACCGGATCCTGACGTATTTTTTTCTCTTCCTCACCAATCATGAAATACAGGCCATCAAGCGTTTTGCCAGTCACATACTGTTCAATGCTGGCCTGATCGCCCTTGATCAGACCCATTCCAACTGCTTTGCCTGCAATCTGGTTGTACTTTGTTGCCAAGTCAACACGCGCGGTGGTTTTCGTAACCACTGGCAAAAATTTCCGACTGAGAGGTTGACGCGTCTTGTCTGAAAAAAACTGGGTCACCGAGGTTTCGCCACCGCTGAGTATATTTTTCGCATCCTGCACATTCATGGACTTGACCGCACCAATCAACATGTCGCGGGCCATGGGCACAGCAGCCTCTGCGGCGTGGTTCATCGCGACAATCAGTTCATCCAACCGGGCACGCTGCCCGAAGTTACGCAACAGAGTAGCTGCGTCGTTCAAGTAACCCGGCAATGGAATGCGCACCTTGTCATTGCCCAAGAACCCATTGGCCTGCCCCAGGGTATTCACGGCCGCAATGGCGCCTTTTTCAAGGGCCACCTTCAGCCCCTGTGATGCTTGTGCGTTGGTGATGTCATTCAGCGTCAAGGCATTGGCCGAGGCGTGCAGGCCAAGCCATGGCCCTGCGAATAAAGACAGATAAAAGCTACTAGCCAAGCGTCGATTCATGAATGTCTCCCGCAACGAGTCATCGTGGCAGACATCTTAACGCCGGGACAAACAGGTCAACCAACCACAATGGTGTGTTGGCCTGCCGAAAAGGTCCCTTTACTTGGCGCGGAAATCGTCGTGGCACGATTTGCAGGTGCCACCGGTCGCATTCACTGCAACCTTAATGCTGTCCAGATTACCAGACTTGGCAGCTGCCGCCAGTTTTGTCATTTCTATCTGCATCTTGCCCGCGTAATCATCAAATTTTGCTTTGTCAGTCCAGATTTCAGGTTTGGCTTTGGTCTCGCCTTTGTCAGTGCCCGGACCAAATCCAGCCCAAGGCAGCTTGGCAACAAAGTCAGCCACCGCAGCGCTGTCCGCTGCAACCTTGGCATCAAACGGAGCCTTCCCCGCTGCCATCGCAGCGACCCGGCCGAAGTTTTGTTGCATGACAAAAAGTGCGTTTTTGCGGTATTTGATTGCATCTTCAGCCTTGGCAAACTGAGCTGATGCCGGAAAAGCCATTGATAAAGTAGCACTGGCGAGCAGAAATGAGACGAGTTTCTTCACAGGGGACCTTTCGTGGTTAGACTTAAACAAAATCGACGGCAGAGTGTATAAGTTTTCATGAAGGTCCGTTACTCGTTTTTTTAGGTACTTTATGACCATGATCGTCCGTGTATGGGATGCCCCCACCCGCTTGTTCCATTGGTCACTGGCGACCTGTTTCATCGGATTGATCGTTTCCGGCCAAATCGGGGGCGCGGCCATGGTCTGGCACTTTCGCTTTGGCTATGGCGTATTGACCTTGTTGCTATTTCGCCTGGTTTGGGGTTTTCAGGGTGGCTATTGGTCACGTTTTACAACTTTCACCTACTGGCCTGGCCAGCTATTGCGCTACTTGCGGGGGCAAGGTGAACCACAACAGCATGTGGGACACAACCCTTTGGGCGCATTATCAGTATTTGCCATGCTGGCATTTTTGGCCCTGCAGGTCACCTCTGGCCTGATGAGTGACGATGAAATAGCGGCGGCTGGGCCTTTGACCAGATTCGTGTCAGCAGAGTGGGTGAGTAACGCCACTTACTTCCACAAGGAAATTGGGAAGTTGGTGCTTATCTTTCTAGTGGTCTTGCACCTATGTGCCATCAGCTACTATTTCTTACGAAATCGTGAAAACCTGGTACGCCCCATGCTCACAGGAGACAAGACGCTCACATTTTCAACAACAAGTGCCAGCGACACCCCCACCGACAGGCTCAAGGCCGTTGTGATTTTCCTGGTTTGTGGTGGATTTGTCGCCAGCGCTCTAACCTGGTTAGGCTAGCTTGCGGCTTGTGCCAGCAATGTAGCCGCGTCACTCACTTCAAATTTACCAGGCCCTTCGATGTTTAACGACACAACTTTACCATTTTTGACCAACATCGAATAGCGGTTGCTCCGCAAACCCATACCTTTGCCAGTCAGATCCAACGTCAAGCCGGTGGCTTTGGCAAACATAGCGTCACCATCCGCCAGCATGCGCACCTTGTTGCCGGTCTTCTGGTCACGAGCCCATGCACCCATCACAAATGCGTCGTTGACACTCACACACCAAATTTCCTCAACACCTGCAGCTTTGAAGGCCTCGTAATTTTCTACGTAACCAGGCAGGTGTTTGGCAGAGCATGTCGGCGTAAAAGCGCCAGGCAGTGCGAACAGCGCGATGGTCTTGCCGGCAGTAGCGACTGAAACGTCTACTGGATTGGGCCCAATGCTGCAACCGCCACCCTCAGCATCGTGATATTCCATCAGGGTGGTCGCCGGTAACTGATCGCCAACTTTAATCATGTCTAACTCCAAATTTGTGAACATAAAAAACAAACGAAAACGGCTCACATTGTGAGCCGTTTCTTGATAGCTGCCGCAAGGCTCATCAATAGACTTAAACCATAGAGGCTTTCTCTACCAATCGTGTTGCGATCCAATTTTTTGTCTTCGAAATCGGGCGGCTCTCGGTAATTTCAATGACATCACCAAGCTTGTACACGCCGTTTTCATCATGTGCGTGGTACTTGCTGGATTTGCCAACGATCTTGCCATACAGTTCATGCTTAACGCGACGCTCGATCAAAACCGTTACGGTTTTGGCACGCTTATCGCTGACCACCTTGCCAATCAAGGTGCGCTTGAGGGATGTTTTAGCTTCCGTCATTTATCGCTCCTTATTAGGCGGATTGACCAGCTGCTTGCTTTTCGACCAGAATGGTCTTGGCGCGAGCAATATCACGGCGCGCAGTGCGCAATGTAGCTGTGTTGTTAAGTTGTTGTGTGGCTTTTTGCATACGCAAACCGAAGTGCGCTTTTTGTAGCTCCTTCACTTCAGCTTGCAGGCCGGCCACGTCTTTTTGGCGTAATTCAGTCGTTTTCATATCATTTTCTCCTGATCACTGTCCAATCATGCGTGCCACGAAGGTCGTGCGCAGCGGCAATTTGGCAGCAGCCAAACGGAACGCCTCGCGAGCGAGTTCTTCAGTCACACCAACGATTTCAAACACAATCTTACCTGGCTGGATTTCGGCCACATAGTACTCAGGGTTACCCTTACCGTTACCCATCCGCACTTCTGCAGGCTTTTGGGAAATTGGCTTGTCCGGGAACACACGAATCCAGATACGGCCGCCACGCTTCACGTGACGGGAAATTGCACGACGTGCAGCTTCAATCTGGCGAGCCGTCAGACGGCCGCGGTCAGTACACTTCAGACCGAAGTCACCGAATGCGACCGAGCTGCCTCGGGTCGCAATGCCGGTGTTACGGCCTTTTTGCTCTTTGCGGTACTTGCGACGAGCGGGTTGCAACATAGTTATTCTCCTTTACCGTCAGCTGCTGCAGCGGCTGGCGCGGCTACCTTGCGGACGCGCTGAACGGTGGGTTTGTTGGCATCAG
>JBBQZG010000073.1:0-15427 GCA_038207945.1 Burkholderiales bacterium | reverse complement strand
GTCCCCGTACAGCTGGGCGTTGGGGAAAACCTGCACGCCAATGCGTCCGCCACTGCGCTGCTCGACCAGCACCTTGAAACGGTTGGCCGCCAGGCCTTTGGGTGTTTCCTCGGCCACCACATGCGAGAAGCGCAGGGTGATGCCGGGCTGGGTCTTGTCCGTGGCGTGCAGGGGCCCGGCGGCTGTGCAGGCCAAGGCCGACAGCAGGGTGCGCCGCGCGATCACGGGCATGGCAATGCGCCGAGAAGGTTCAGCGTTGACCCTCGGGCTTGCCGCCGCCCGGGGTCAACCGGTCTTCCAGCTCACCAATGTAGGCACTCAGGGAGTTGCCGGTTTGCTCCACCGTTGTGCGCAATGTCTTCTCCAGTGCATCCAGACGCGCCAGCACCGCCTGCTGCCCGGCAATGTCTTGCTCAGCACGTTGCTTCAAGCCAGCGTCTAGAAAGCCGCGCAGCTCGGTAAACCGTGAGGCCTCGGCTTTGTCGGCCAGCTCGCGGTTGAGTTGCAGTTCCTTGGCGTTGCGACGCGCATCAAACAGCACGGTGGACTGCAGGTACAGCACATACACCAGGAAATAGGCCACCACAAACACCAGCACACCCAGCATGATCATGCCAATGGGTGCCTGCAGGGTCGCAACCCCAAACGACAACGTGCTGTTGGTCAGGAAAACGCTCCAGTTCAATGCGGTAAATGCACCAATGAGGGTGAGCATCAAAATTAAAAACAGACTGCGAATGTGCATGGGTGGCTCCTTGAAAGGGGTTGAAAACTTGCCTGTTAGGGTACACCAACTGGCTATCATGCAGCACATCGCCCTAGTTGACCATGACCCAAATGACCGACTCTGCAGCTGACCATTCGCTCGACTTTGCCTTGCTGCAACAGTCGGCCGCGCGCCATGGCGGACGCAACCGGCGGGCCTTGTGGTGGCTGCTGGGTTTGCTGGCCTTGCTGCTGGGATCGGTGGTGACGCTGCTGCTTTATTTGAATAATTTTGAGGCGGAAGAAGCCGCGCGCCGCCGCGCTGCCGACGCCCAGTGGCTGGAGCAAAGTGTGCAGTTTCACTTTCGCCGCCTGGAAGACGATTTGCTGGTGCTGGCACGTCTGGCGGTACAGCAACGCCCGCCTGCGGGAAACCGGTTGCCCGCCAACCCGGCTGACCTGAAGGCCGGCCTGCTGTGGCGGGCGCCGGGTGTGGTGCTGTCCAGCGGCTGGATCGCCGCTGGTCAACTTGACGACCAGCGTGTTGGCCCTGAGCGCTGGCAGGTGGACTGGCAGGCGCACGTTGAGAACGCGCAGGCGCTGTCGCTCATGCAAACCACCAGCCAGGGCTTGCGCCGCGCGGCCTATGCCGGGTTGATGCTGCGAACCGATGGCCAGGCCACCGATGTGATCTGGCTGGCGGTGCCATTTTTTGACCGGGGTGAGTTTGCCGGCAACTACCTGGCAGCGGTGTCGGTCGAGCGGGCGCTGAGCGCCCTGGTGCCTGGCTGGTTCATGCAGGACCACAGCGTGGAAATGCTCACAGACGAGGGTGCCCCCCAGGCCGACACCGCCTACCGGCTCGGGCTTAACCTGCCGGGCACCGACTTGTTTGTGCAAGTGGCGCTGACCCAAGTGCAGCCCGCGACCGTGCCACGTATGTTCTTTCTGGTGGCTTTGTTGTTTTTGATGGGCATGCTGTTGAGTCTGTATGCGCTGCGGCGCGATTTCGTCAAACGCCAGCAAGTGCAAGCCTTGCTGCAAACCCAGGTGGCGCTGCGCACCGCCATGGAAAATTCGGTGACGATTGGCCTGCGTGCCTGGGATCTGGGTGGCAAGATTCTGTATGTGAACGAGGCGTTTTGTCGCATGGTGGGATACAGCGCGTCTGAGCTTATTGGCCGCGCCACCCCGTTTCCGTATTGGCCAGCTGACCAGCTTGAGGCTTTGCAGCGGGTGCATGACAGCATCATGGCGCAAGGCACCAGCGGCGAGGGCATTGAGGTGCAGTTTCAGCACCGAGATGGGCACCTGATAGATGTGCTGATTCATGAAGCACCCTTGAACTCGTCGGCGGGTGAGCAAATGGGCTGGATGAGCTCGGTGCTGGACATCAGCGAGCGCAAACGCGCCCAGCGCATGGCTGCCGCGCAGCAGGAAAAGCTGGAGGCCTCTGGCCGTTTGGTGGCGGTGGGCGAGGTGGCCTCGACCCTGGCGCATGAACTGAACCAGCCCCTGGGTGCCTTGAGCAGCTTTGCCAATGGCCTGCTGAATCGCCTGAATGATGGCAGCATCAGCTTGCCTGAACTGTTGCCGGTGGTGGCGCGCATGGCCCGTCTGGCGGAGCGGGCGGGCGGCATCATCAAACGTGTGAACGCGTTTGCGCGCCGGCGCGAGTTGTCGCGCCAACGGCTGGACATGGGGGCGTTTTTGCAGCGAGTGCTGGTGCTGCTGGGTGATGAACAGACCGTGCCCCCGGCCTGGGCACTGCCGGATCACCCGATCTGGGTGGAGGCCGACGAGTTGCTGCTGGAACATTTGGTGAACAACCTGGTGGGCAACGCGCAAGACTGGGCACCCCATGGCGGCCAAAGTCCCCAGGTGTGGGTGAACTTGCGGCTGGACGATGCACAGAGCATGGCGGTACTGTCGGTGGCAGACACCGGCCCAGGGGTCAGTGAAGAAGCGCAAGCCTCTATCTTTAACGC
The DNA here is from genome assembly GCA_038207945.1 of Burkholderiales bacterium. Classification (GTDB taxonomy): domain Bacteria; phylum Pseudomonadota; class Gammaproteobacteria; order Burkholderiales; family Burkholderiaceae_C; genus Rhodoferax. The sequence goes on along the minus strand of JBBQZG010000073.1, from coordinate 12,734 downwards.
ATTTGTCAGCCGAAAAGAGGGCGGCATGGGCATGGGCCTGGCGATTTGCCGCTCGATTGTGGAGGCTCACCATGGCCGCATTGAGGTGACGCGCGACCCGCTGCTGGGTGGCGCCTGCTTTACCGTGTTGTTACCGCTGGCAGACCCTCGCCAGACCAAGGATATGCCATGAGCCGCCCCCGCGTGCACATCGTCGATGACGACCCTGACATTCGTGACGGCCTGGCCTGGCTGTTTGACTCGCGCGGCTTTCAAAGCGCAACCTGGGACGGCGGTCAGCGCTTTCTGGACGCAGCGCGCGCCTTGCAGGGCGAGTGGGGGCACGCGGTGGTGTTGCTTGACATGCGCATGACACCGCTCTCGGGCGCCGTGACTTTTGAGCAACTCAAGGCGCTGGGCTGCCCCTGGCCGGTGCTGTTCCTGACCGGCCATGGTGACGTAGGCACGGCCGTGGCCGCGGTCAAGCGGGGCGCCTGGGATTTTCTGGAGAAGCCTTTTCAGGACAACGAGCTGGTGGACCGCGTGCAGCAAGCCCTGGCGGCCGCCAGCGCCGCGCAACAGGATGATTCCGAGACGCGTCGCCTGCGCCAGGCGCTGGCGTCATTGAGCCCGCGCGAGCGCGAGGTGCTTGATGAGCTGGTGCGTGGCCACTACAACAAAAACATTGCCGATCACCTGGGCATCACGCCGCGCACGGTAGAGTTTCACCGTGCCAATATTTTCGAGAAAATGGGGGTGAGTTCGGCCATTGAGCTGGCCCATAAACTGGGTCGGCTACAGTCATAAGTTAAGTATAGAATTGGCTTCTAGCCCACATATTACGTGCGTAAGCAGCTATTAAAAATGTAGCTCCAGACGGCCCAATGTTTCGCGGCACAATCATCGTATGCGCAGGTGCGCAGCGCTTTCTCCAAGGACATCTTTCATGAGCAATCCCAGCAAACCCATCAAACGCATTGCAATCAACACCGGGGGCGGCGACGCACCGGGGCTCAATGCCGTGATTCAGTCGGTCGTGATTGCCGCCGACAACCTGGGCTGGCAGTGTTATGGCATTCGTGACGGCTTCAACGGCATCATGTTCCCCGAGCGTTATCCCGACGGCGGTGTATACCGGTTGACCCGCGACAAGGTGCGCGGCATCGGCCACCTGGGCGGTACCATTCTGGGCACCACCAACAAGGGCAACCCCTTGCATTTCCCGGTGAACATGCCTGATGGCTCGGTGCGCGAGATTGACCGTTCAGACGAGATATTGACCTACTTTGGCACGCACGAGATCGACGCCCTGGTGTCGATTGGCGGTGATGGTTCGCTGACCATTGCCGACGCGTTGCACCGCAAGGGCCTGCGCGTGGTGGGTGTGCCCAAAACCATTGACAACGACCTGGACAAAACCCTGACCACCTTCGGCTTTGACACTGCCGTGGGCTTTGCCACCGAGTGTCTGGACCGGCTGCACAGCACGGCCGAGAGCCACCAGCGCGTCATGGTGGTGGAGGTGATGGGCCGCTACGCCGGCTGGATTGCGCTGCACGCCGGCATTGCGGGCAATGCGCATGCCATCCTGATCCCGGAAATCCCATTTGACCTGGATCAGGTCAGCGCCAAAATTCGCGAACGCGAGACAGGTGGCCACTTGTACTCGATCGTCATGGTGGCCGAAGGCGCCCAGGCCAGGGACGGTCACCGCGAGCTGGTGGCCCAAGCTGAGGTTGGCCACGCTGAACGCCTGGGTGGCATTGGCGAGAACATTGCCCACGCCCTGGCCAAAAGCACCGGCAAGGACACCCGTGTGGTGGTGCTGGGGCACTTGCTGCGCGGCGGCAGCCCCACCTCATTTGACCGGCTGGCGGCCTTGCGCTTTGGCGCGGCAGCGGTGCGTGCGCTGGATGCCGGCCATAGCGGTGTGATGGTGTCGCTGGGTGTAGATGGTGTGGACTATGTGGCGTTGGAAGAAGTGGCCGGCCACATCCGCAATGTGCCCATGGACTGCGACACCCTGCAAACCGGCCGCGACCTTGGCATCAGCTTTGGTGATTGAGGGCGCTGCGGCGGCTGAGGCGCCGCATCTGCTGGTGGCCTGCCTGTGTGCCGAGTGGTGCAATGTGTGCGCCGAGTACCGCAGCCGCTTCGAGCAAGTGCAGGCCAACATCACCGCCGAGCACCCACAGGCACAGTTTGTCTGGCTTGACATTGAAGACGAGGCTGACTTGCTGCACCCGCTGGACGTGGATGACTTTCCCACCCTGTTGATCGCTGTGGGCGCCGCGCCGCGTTTTTTTGGCCCGCTCACCCCGCAGGCGCAAACTCTGGAGCGGCTGGTGCGCAGTGTGGCGCAGGACACGTCGGCGCCAGCCCTGGCCAACCCGGATGTCTTCGCGGCAGTGGCGCGCATACGGGCCGAGCATCTCGCCGACTGACACCACAGGGGTCTCAGGCCCCTGGTTTTTCGACCAGAAAACGCCCCAGCGCATCGCCTGAGAGCAGCGTGACTTGGTGCGCGGTGGCAAAACGTTTGGCGGTGTCACTCACCGGGCCCAGGCTGATGTAGGTGCATTGCTGCGCACCTTGCGCCTCTTTGACTGCCGCCAGATCGCGCACGGCGTCTACGCCCTGGTTGGCGGCTTTCCAGCGCTTGCAACTCACCAGCGTGGTGCCGCTGCCTTTGACCAGCTGAAAATCTGCCGCCGCGCTGTTCAGGCGTGACACGGCGTAACCCTGCTGGGTGTAAATAGCCTCGACGCGCCCCGAAAAATCCCGCCACGACATGGTGCTGGCCTGCGTCAATGCCTCGGCCACACGCGCCGGGTTGGGTGCGCGCCATTGCTTCAGGGCGGCCATGACGCCAACCACAAAAATAGGCAAACCGCCCAAAACACCAAACACCACATAGTCCGGGGGCAGCAGGGCGATGGACGCCAGCGTGATCACGGCCACGATGGCAAAACTGATCCACGATGGTGAGCGCAGCAAAATGGCGAACAGTGAGTTCTCCGACATCTTCAGTTTCATGTGGATGCACTTATTTTTAAGGTTTTTAGGGCTCTAGCCCTTATGATGTATGGACTGTCAGCTATTTAAATTATAGCTAAATGCTGTGGCTGTGCAATTCGACTGTGCCCTTGGGTGTGTGCAGCGTGGCGATCAGGTCAGCGGGGCCGGTCTCTACCGCAATGCCCGTGAGCCCAATGGCCTCATACGCCGCTTGCAGTTTCGCAGCCGTCGGGTGCGTGACGGCAAGGCTTTGCAGCGTGACGCCGGAGCGCGGCAGGCTGTTGCGGGGGTGCAGTCGCAGGGGCTCGGCGGCATCCGGTTTGCCCCACTGAATCAGGCTGGGCAGCGCGCCGTTGAACAGGCGCTGGCCATCTTCACGCACGGTGATTTGCCACTGCAGCACGCCGCGGCGCGAGTGGCGGCTGGCAGGCATGGCTGGCCCACGCTCAATGCCCTGGGCTTTCAGGGCGATGCGCGCGGCCTGAATGTCGTCGGTGTTGGCCACAAAATGCACCAGGCGCGGCTCAATTGCCACGGCCGCTTGCAGCGCGGCATCGTCCATGTCAAACCAGCGGCTGGCCGTTGAATTGGCTGGCCTTTTGACGCCAGGGTCAATCGCAATGATTTCAAGGTAAGCCAGCGGGTTGGCTGGCGTGGCAATTTTGAACAGGCGGTTATGGGTGCCATACTGCGCATGTTCTCCGCCCGGGCCGGGTGTGATGCCCAGCGTGGCCTCACACCACTGCACGCCAAGCGCCAGCGTTTGGGCCACAACCACCAGATGGTCAATTTGAGTTTTCATGTTCAGCCCGCCAGACCGACGTAGACGTTTTGCACGTCGTCGTTGGCATCAATGGCGGCCAGGAAAGCCTCCACCTCTTCCAGGTGCTCGGCGCTCAAGCTGCCAGGGTTGACCGGGTTTTTGGGTTTGTAGCCGAGCTTGGCTGACAACACGGTGAAGCCGTGGTTGGGCAGGGCCCGGCTCACCAGGTCAAGGTCGGTGGGGTCGGTCAAAAACAGGGTATTGCCGTCTTCTTCGCCCGCATCAAAATCTTGCGCACCGGCCTCGATGGCGGCTACTTCCGGTTCGGCGCCAGGGGCTTTGGGCTCGGCTTCGATCATGCCCACATGGTCAAAATCCCATGCCACCGAGCCCGAGGTGCCAAGCTGTCCCTTGCGAAAAAGCACGCGCATCTCGGGCGCAGTGCGGTTCACGTTGTCGGTCAGGCATTCCACCATCACGGGCACCTGATGCGGCGCAAAGCCTTCGTAAATCACGCGTTCGAAATTGACCACCTCGCCTGTCAGGCCGGCGCCTTTCTTGATGGCACGTTCCAGCGTTTCCTTGGGCATGGAGGCTTTGCGCGCCTGCTCCATCACCAGCCGCAGGTGCGAGTTGGCGGCTGGGTCAGCGCCGCTGCGCGCGGCCAGCATGATGTCTTTGGCCAATTTGCCAAAAATGCGGCCTCTGACGTTGGCCGCCAGATCTTTATGTTTTGCTTTCCACTGTGCACCCATGGGGGAGGTTCCTTGCTGTTGTTGCGCCTGAGCGCTGGTCAATCGTGAGAGGGTTGCGGTAGGCGCGCAGCGTGAAGAAGCGTGGCGCGAGACCAGAGGGGCTAGGTTACCACCAGCACGTGCACACCTGCCTGGGTGTGGACGTGAGGCGCAAATATGTTGGAGAATCGGCCCACTGCTTTGGGGGAACGAAATTGAACGTCACCTGCGTTTGTCTCTCATGAACTGTCTGGCTGGCCGCACCCACTGTGCCCTGGTGTTTCAGAACCATGTCCAGTGAACTGATGGCGCCCGGGCACCCTGCGCCTGCAACGCCGGCATTGGACATTTTCCTCAGCTACGCGCGTGAGGACCGTCGCACTGCGCAGGCGCTGGCCACGGCCCTGGTTGAGTCGGGTGCCTCGGTCTGGTGGGACCGGCAGATGGCGGGCGGACAGGATTTTGCCAACGTCATTGCCGGGCAACTGGCTGCGGCGCGCCTGGTGCTGGTGCTGTGGTCATCTGCGTCGGTGGTGTCAAGTTTTGTGCGCGACGAAGCTGCCCATGCGCGCGATGCTGGCAAGTTGTTGCCACTGCGCATAGAAGATGTCCGCCCGCCACTGGGTTTTGGCACGATTCACACCCTTGACTTGCTCGATTGGAACGGCGACCAGGCCGACCCGGCGTGGCTCGAACTGCTGGCCAATGTGAGGCGGGGCGCGGACGCCCTGCCGCAAGACCTGCGCGCGCCAGGTCACGCCACCTGGCGGCGCTGGCAGCGGCCACTGGCCTTGATGGCGCTGCTGGCGGCACTCGCCGGTGCCGGCACGTTTGGCTGGCACAGCTGGCGAGAGCAACAGGCGCTGGGTCAGTTTCAGCTTGGCCTGAGCGTCCACTTCGCGCAGGATCGCAACCTGCAAGCCGCACGCAACGCCTACCTGAACGCACTGGGCCATGACCCCGAGCTGGGTCGCGCCCACTATTACCTGGCGCATGTGTATGCGTTGTTGATGCTGCCGCGCGATGCGCGCACACAATTTGAACTCGCGCTGCGTTTTGCCAAAGACCTCGATGAAGGTCAACGCGACGATGCCAGGGTCCAATTGGCCACGCTGAACCTTGGCCAGGAGGCCACTCCCGTCACACGCAGCGATGCCGCAGCTGGCAATCCCGTGTCACCTGACGAACCGGCGGCCACTGCAGCGCCACCTGGCGCTGGGACGGCACCAAAAATCGCACTGCAAATTGAGACGCCGCTTCAACCTGCAGCCGCACCGGCCCAGCTGCCGCGCGTGGCCCCGTCGCCCGAGCAGCAGCGTGTCATTGCGCAGCAGGTGGCTGCCTTGTTTGCGCCGCTGGCCCAGCAGCGCCTGTCAGCCGCTACGGCGTTGGCCCTTGACCCGGGCTTGATGTCAGACACCGTGGCGCTGGCGCTTGAACGTGCGTTGTCAGGTTTGCAGCAAACCCCATCCGACGAGGCCGCGATTGCGGGTGCCACCAACACATTGCAATTGCTGCTCAGTGCCAGTCCGGCGACGTTGAAAGCCAACCGTGATGCCGCCTCGCGTCTGCTTGACGCGGCGCAGCCATTGGGCGACAACCAGCGCGCGACCACGCTTGGCATGCGCACGCTCATTGACAAAGCACAGAGTGCGCGCCCACCCGTGGTCTACATCCAGATGGCCAACGAGGCACAACGCCCGCTGGCGCAGGCACTGGCTGAGCGGATTCGCGCCTCAGGGTACGCGGTACCCGCGATTGAGCATGTGGGGGCACGTGCGCCCGGGCGCAGCGAGGTGCGGGTGCAAGGTGGCAGCGTTCAGGGCTGGGGCCGCTGGCTGAGCAAGATCGTCAGTGATTTTGCTGGCGAGCCCGCCTCCCTGAGCACCTTGCGCGGGGTGCACCCAGCCAATGACACGTTTGAGATCTGGCTGGACAAAGACCTGTGTGTGGCAGCGCAGCGGCAGCGGCCACTGTGCGCCCTGTAAGACCGCATGGGTAGACCACTGCCAGTGACCCACTGAACACCACCCTACCATGACGCCCAACGACGATCTCACCACCACCCAAGGGGCAGCCGTTGTGGCCCTCTTGCTGTTGCTGCTTGTGCCTTTGGCGGTGGCGCTTGCAGTCTGGTTCAAGCACCGTTATGCCAAGGCGGTGGTGCAGTTGCAAGCCAGTACCGCGGTGTCAAGCAAAGACGCAGCTGCGCAGTTTTCACAGGTGGCGCCTGGTGCAGCCAACGCGCGTGGCATCCCGACGCTCAGGCAAAACGTGTGCCGCGCTGACTCGGTACCCGCCGCCCAGGCAGATGACCCCACACGGCCGGCGCGAAGCCTGCGCGCCAAGGTGTTGGCGGTTCAATTTTTCAGCGGCCTGCTGTATTGGTGGATGCTTCTTTTGGTATTTGCCATTGGCTTGACGTATCTGGCGCAGGTCACCGGGCAAGACACGTCGGCAGGCGAGATGCCAGACTGGGTGTTTCATCTGGTGGTGTGGCCGCTGCTGGTGCTGCCCGCTGCATTGGCATGGGCTTTTCAGGCGGGTCTGCACGAAGTGCGCGTGTGGGTGGCGTCTGCCGTCACCATGGGGCTGTTGGGCATCGGGTTGGCGCTGGGTGGCTTAGGCTGGTTGGCCAGTGGCGGGTTTGTCGTGGTCTGTGCGCTGCTGGCGTTCATGTTGGCGGCCTTCATGCGGCCTGCGGTGCGTGGTGCAGGCCCGCCGCTGGTGGCCGCGTTCACGGTCGGGTTCCTGGTGTTCAGTGGGTTGGCCTGGCTGGTAACGTTGTTGGACAGCTCGCCCGATGACGCCTTGACCGCTTCGGATTGGGTCTGGGGTGTGTTGATCCTGACCGGGATGACAGCAGTTGCCGCTTTTGCCTCCTGGCGGATGCTGATGCGCCTGGCGCGCCGCTACAACGACAAGTGTTTCAGCGAGCTGCAGCTCGCGCTGGGCGCGTACTGGGCGTTGATCACCTCGTTCACGCTGGCGGTGGTGTTGTTTCTGTCATTCGAGCAGCGCACCGGGGCCAGCATGGAGTGGCTTGGGCTGGGAATATTGATGTGTTGGTGGCTCTGGCGCTGGCTGCAGCGGGCGGCGCTTTGGCTGGTGTTGCGCCGCCGCCCCGAACCGCTGGGTGCGCTTTTGTTGCTGCGCGTGTTCAAGCCCTCGGACCGCTCTGAAGCGTTCACCGACCGGTTTTTGGCGCACTGGCGCTTTGCCGCCCCGGTCTGGATGATTGCGGGCCCGGATTTGGCAGGTGCCTATATGGAACCAGACGAATTTTTCGCTTACCTGCGCCGCCGCCTGCACGAGCGCTTCATCACCGACCCGGCCGGCTTGGCCGGCAAGATCGCGGCGATGGACAACGTGCGCGATCCCGATGGCCGCTTTCGTGTCAACGAATTATTTTGTGCCAACAGCACCTGGCGGCCCACGGTGCAGGCGCTGATTGACAAGGCTGGCGTGGTGCTGCTGGACATGCGCGAGTACACGAGCCAGCGCGCCGGCACGCGCTTTGAACTCGCCGAACTGTTACGCCGAGCGCCCTTGCACAAGGTGCTGGTGGTGGTGGGCGCCCACGACGATACCGCGCACATTCAGCGCGAAATTGAAGCCATCTGGCAACAGGTTGGGGGAGCGGCCGCAGTCGGTGGCGTTGCACCCGCATTGCAGTTGATCAGCCTGGGCGAAGGCGGTGACGCTGAAATGCGCGGACTGTTTCGCGCCGCTGCACGTGCGGCCGTCAGCGCTGCATAGCGGCTGACGAGGCCACCTGAATTTTCTTGATTCACCCAGTGGATGTGGACGCGTATGCCGCTTGCGCTTTGCCATAAATCGACATAGCATGCGGGAAAAATCGTTGGAAAACAGAACAAATTGCCCATCTTGTAACGTCCAACCCGGGAGCACGTTATGGCCAGTAAGACACCTGTGATCGCAGCCAAAATCCCGCAAGCGCAGTCCTTGCACATCGGTCTCAATGAAGTCAGTGCCGCCGCCTATTCCGGCTGGACCGGTCCGCTGGCGGCCTGTGAATTTGACGCCAACGACATGGCGGCCATCGCCAAGCTCAAAGGCATGAAGAGCACGGTGTTGCTGACCAAAAAAGGCACCCGTGCCAACGTGTTGGCAGTCATTCGCAAGGCCGCAAAGACTTTGGTGGCGGGCGACCTGTTTTTCATGAGTTATTCGGGCCATGGTGGCCAGGTGCCCGATGTGAGCGGCGAAGAGCCCGACAAGCTCGACGAGACCTGGTGCCTGTTTGATGGCCAGTTGATTGACGACGAGCTCTATTTTGAATTCAGTCGTTTCAAGGCGGGCGTACGCATTCTGGTGTTGTCTGACAGCTGCCACAGCGGCACGGTGGTGCGGGCTGGGCAACCTCAAGGCGCGTCGCCAGACCAGCGCCCCAAGATCATGCCACCCACTGTTGGCCTGCGCGTTTACGCTGAGCACAAGGCGTTTTACGACAAACTGCAATGGGACGTGGCCAGGGCGGCTGGGAGCCTTGTGGCAGACCCTGACTCCGCATTGGCCAATGTGGTGGTGAGCACCCGGTTGACCTCCATTGTGGGTCAATTCAAACCGTCGGTGATTCTGGTTTCAGGCTGCCAGGACAACCAGTTCTCGATGGACGGCAACCACAACGGTGCGTTTACCGAACAGCTGTTACGGGCCTGGAACCAGGGGGCGTTCGGCGGCAGTTATGCCAGCTTTCATGCCCACGTTCGGGCCAACATGCCGCCCACGCAGTCACCCAACCTGTTCACACTGGGTCCGGCGGCGGCTTTCCTGAAGCAAGCACCGTTTGCCGTCTGAACCGCGCATTTTTTATTCTCCGGCTTGTCGGATTCAGGGAGAGCACCCATGTTGAGCATACAAAACCATCGTCTGGTCGGCTCCAATGTGAGCTTTCGCCAGACGCCCAATGTCGGTGGTGTTTTGCGTCCACGGTTTGTGGTGATGCACTACACCGCCGGGCGCAACCTGGAGAGTTCGGTGGAGTCACTGTGTTGTAGAAAGCCTCAGGGCAACGCCTCGGCACATTTGGTGTTGGGTCGCGACGGTGCTGTTGTGCAGCTCGCGCCCTTCAACACCGAGACCTGGCATGCAGGTGTCAGTCAGTGGGGTGGGCTTGACGGTCTGAACCACCATGCGATTGGCATCGAGATGGACAACGCAGGCCAGTTGCACAGCGAGGGGACACAGTTTGTGTCGTGGTTTGGCAAAACGTATCCGGCGTCGGAAGTGTTGCTGGCAGAGCACCGTTTTGGTGGCGGCGTGAAGCCCTGGCACACCTACACCGAGGCGCAGATCACCCGGGCACTGGAACTTTGCGAGCTGCTGGTGGCGCATTATGGGTTGGACGACATACTGGGCCATGAAGACATCGCCAGGGGCCGCAAGTCTGACCCCGGACCGGCGTTTCCACTGGCCGCAGTGTGTGCCCGCGCCGTTGGGCGAACGGCTGATGTGCAGCCGCGCCTGCTGGTGACGTCGCCCAGCCTGAACATTCGCAGCGGCCCTGGCGCGGGTTTTGACAAGGTGGCCCCGGCGCTCAAAAAAGGGGCCGAACTGGTCTTGCTCGAACCGCAAGACCGCTGGAGTCGGGTGGCTGTGGTGGGCGTCACTGACCTGGAGGGCTGGGTATGCAACGATTTTGTGGCGCGCGTACCGGCCACGCGTGGTGCGCCAAGCGTGCTCTCGCGCACGCAGCGCAGCACCACCCAGCCGAGTTCGCCTGCGGCTGCCAAGCGGTCACCCGATGCAGCTAAAAAATCTGGCGGCATCACTGTGGCGCGTGCCCGCGTCGTCCGCAAGGTGGCCAAGCCCGGCGCGCGCAGCGCGGGCTAGCCGGGTTCAACCCAGCCGCATTGCCATGAAGCTGCCTTGCTGCCCAGTTTGCTCCCCAAACAGAAAGGTTTGGCATGGCTGTCTTGCCCCCTGAGCAGGCCATCACCTTCATTGTGCGCGGCCAGTCCGTGCCCCCGACTGACGCCACACGAGGTGCGTCATCTGCTGGCGAGCCGTGCACGTTTGGTGGGCACGGTCAGGTCACGCAGCGCGTGCAGATAGGGGCTGTACGCGGCGGCGGCGAAATGGTTCGTGTGCGAGCCCGGCCCGGGCTGGACGTGCTGGTACTGCACATCAGCCATGGCCCCTCGCTCATGCTGCACCCGGACACCGCGCGTGATTTGATGCTGGCGCAGTCCGACCTGACACGCGACGCAGTGGCCGCAGGGCGCCGTGCACGCGGCGACGGCCATGCCGGGGACTTGCCAGACGAAGTCAATGTGCCGGCGCAGCTGGTCTGGCAGGGCCTGGAAGAGGCCGGCGCACCTGCGTCTGCGACCCGTGGGCGGCTGGGTCAGGTGTTGCTCTCAGGCATTGAGGTGGTCACGGGGTGGTTGACACAGCCTGCGGCCCTGCTCACCGCGGCCGTGGTCGCCAAAAAGCTTGACCAACAGGTGGCGCCAGGTGTGTACCAGCTCAACGCTCAGGCTTTTGCGGCATCGCTCAAAGACAGTGGCGAGCGGCTTGAGCACATGGCGTCAGCTGGCGTCGAGGGTGCACCCTTGCTGGTGCTGGTCCATGGCACTTTTTCTGACACCCAGGCCACGTTTGGCAAGCTCTGGCAACGCCACCCGGATAAAGTCCGTGCACTTTTTTCACACTACGACAACCGTGTTTACGGGTTCGATCACCCGACGCTCACCGCCAGCCCGATTGACAACGCCCTCATGCTCGCGCGTGCCCTTCCCCGTGGCGCCCGGGTGCATTTGCTGACGCACTCGCGTGGCGGCCTGGTGGCCGAGGTGTTGGCCCGGGTATGCGCCCGCCCCGAGCTGGATGCGGCGGCGCTGGTGGCATTCAAAGACCCGGCCTACCAGCATCAATACAAGGCCCTGCAGGAACTGTCTGCCGCCTTGAAGGGCCGCGACATCCGCATTGAGCGGGTGGTTCGTGTGGCCTGCCCGGCGCGCGGCACCTTGCTGGCCTCGAAACGACTGGACGCTTATGTGTCGGTGCTGAAGTGGTCGCTTGAGTTGGCGGCCATTCCGGTGGCCCCGAGCCTGGTCGAGTTCATGGGCGAAGTGGCCAGCTTGCGCACTGACCCGGCGTTGATGCCGGGACTGGAGGCCATGATGCCCGAGAGCCCCCTGGTGCAGTGGCTGCACACCACGCAAGGCCAGGGCTTGGATGCGCTGCCGGGCCAACTGCGCGTGGTTGCCGGAGACATTCAGGGCGACACCATCACCAGCTGGGTCAAGACGCTGCTGGCCGACGCGTTTTTCTGGACTGACAACGACCTGATCGTGCAAACGCGTGCCATGTACGGTGGCACGCCACGGTCACCAGCGGGCGACCAACCAGGCGCCACCTTTTTGTTGGATCGTGGCGGGCAGGTGACTCACTTTAATTATTTCAGCAACCCGCGCACCGCTGAAGCTGTGTGCAACGGCTTGTTGCAAGATGCGCCTGCTGGTTTCCAGGCCATTGGCCCGATGTCTTGGGCGGGCAGCGCCAATGACGGCCTGCGGGGGGCCCCCGGTTTGTCCAGCCCAGTTCCCAACCCCAACCGGCCGGCCGTCATTGTCCTGCCCGGTATTTCGGGCAGTCACCTCAGCGTGGACGGCGAGCGCGTGTGGCTGAGCATGCGCATTCTGGGCGGTCTGGGTCGGCTGGCCTACCGCGAACACGCCACCAATGTGCAGCCTGACGGCGCGATGGGTCGCAGTTATGAAGATCTGCTGCGCTTTTTGTCAAAAAGCCATGAGGTGATTGTCTTTTCGTTCGACTGGCGCCGCCCGATGGAGCAGGAGGCGCAGCGCTTGGCGCAGGTGATGGACCAGGCGCTGCTGGAGCGCGCTGCCACCGGGCAACCGGTTCGTCTGCTGGCCCACTCCTTGGGCGGACTGGTGGCGCGCACCGTGCAGCTGGAGTGCCCTGAGGTGTGGCAGCGCTGGCAGGTGCACCCAGGTTCACGGTTGCTGATGCTGGGCACGCCCAATGGGGGCTCGTTTGCACCCATGCAGGTGCTGTCGGGTGACGACCCCATGGGCAATGCGCTGGCGTCATTTGGCATGCCGTTTCAGGACCAAAAGGCGCGCCAGCTCATGGCCAACCTGCCAGGTTTCATGCAGATGCAGGCCGGGCTGCTTGATGACTCGCTGGGCTTGCGCCACAGCGCACGCTGGCAGCTTCTGGCCGAACAGGACGTGGCCTTGCTGGCGCAG
>JBBQZG010000072.1:0-15456 GCA_038207945.1 Burkholderiales bacterium | reverse complement strand
ACACGCGCTGGCGGGCAGCCTGAACCTGATTTTTATTGACCCCCCGTTTGACTCCTCGGTGTTTGACGCCGCCGTTTTGGCGGCTGCAAAAGCTGTCGCGTCGAGTGGTTTTGTCTATCTGGAAGCGCCCAAAAAGTGGACTGATGAGCAGGTGCAACCCATGGGATTGCAGGTGTATCGCCACCTCAAGGCCGGCATGGTGCACGCGCATTTGTTCAAGCCTTTGGTGGCCGATGTGGCACCAGCGGGTTGATAATGAAAATGTGTTTATCCCAGCAGAATGTTCACCATGGCCAATGACCTGATCGCCGTCTACCCAGGCACGTTTGACCCCATCACATTGGGCCATGAAGATGTGGTTCGCCGCGCCGCCCAGTTGTTTGGCCAGGTCATCGTGGCGGTGGCCTCGGGACACCATAAAAAAACCATGTTTTCTCTGGCTGAGCGCATCGACATGGCGCGTGAGGCGGTCAGCATTTATCCCGGTGTCCAGGTGGAAAGTTTTGAGGGTCTGATGCGCGACTTTGTGGTGGCGCGTGGCGCCCGGGCCATGGTGCGCGGCCTGCGGGCGGTGACTGACTTTGACTATGAATTCCAGCTGGCTGGCATGAACCGCAGCCTGATGCCTGATGTGGAAACGGTGTTTTTGACGCCGGGCGACAAATACCAGTTTATTTCCAGCACCTTCGTGCGCGAAATTGCCACGCTGGGCGGAGAGGTCGACAAGTTTGTGTCGCCTGGCGTGAACCAGCGAATCCTGCAAAAAGTGCGTAGCCAGGCGGCTGAACATTGAAATACATTTTGGAGAAACCATGAAGATTCTTTTGCCTTTTGACGGCTCTGCCGCAGCCCTTGACGCCGTACGATTCGCCATTCGCATGGCGAACGAAGGCCTGAACATCAGCGTGGTTCTGGCCAATGTGCAAGAACCCGCCAGCCTGTATGAGTTGATGGTGGCCCATGACCCGCAAGTGATCGAGCAGGTGAGTGCGGCCGCGGGTGCGCACACGTTGCAAACTGCGCAAGCCCTTCTGGACGCCGCAGGCTTGCCCTATGAGAGCGAAGTGGCCTCGGGTGACCCGGCGCACACACTGGTGGATCTTCTTGAAAACCATGGTTGCGACCTGGTCGTGATGGGTGCCAGTGGGACCAGTGCGCTTCGCAGCGCCTTTCTGGGCTCGGTGTCCAATGAGGTGCTGCACGCCGCCGGCGTGCCGGTGATGATCGTCAAGGGTGTGACCGAAGACAACGCTGACGTCACGGAATAGGCCAGACTTTTAAAATTCGGTCATGTTCATTGAATCTGGATCGCGCACATGGCCCTGATGATCACCGACGAATGCATCAACTGCGATGTCTGCGAGCCCGAATGCCCCAATGACGCCATCTACATGGGGCCGGAAATCTATGAAATCGACCCCCAAAAATGCACGGAATGCGTTGGCCACTTCGACGAGCCGCAATGTGTGCAGGTGTGTCCGGTGAACTGCATCCCGGTGAACCCGCAGTGGGTGGAAGACCAGGAAAGCTTGTGGCAAAAATACCGTCGTCTGCAAGCGCAGACCGCGCCGGTGGCCGTGCCCGTGGGTGCAACGGTTGTGCCAGCCGGTCCCGCGCTGAGCGCCTCGCACTAACGACATTCAGCAGCCACGCAGTGCGCGCCCGGTCCTAGACGGGCTTCTCTTGTTTTTTCTGACTGGCTTTTTTGTTGCTGGGCTTCTTGTCGGATCCCGGCACCAGCGCGATGAAGGCGTCTGGCTTGTATTTCTTTGACTTGATGCGTTTCGGGGTAATTTTGCTGACCACGTTGCTGGTACTTTGTGGTGTTGTGGGTGCGGCAGCCGGTTGCGGCGCCGGAGATCGGGCCATGGTCAATTTCTCTTGCGCAATCCGGTCTTTTGCAAGCGATTGCGCCAGCTTGGCGTCGCCGCGTGTGGCTGCATCCGTTTGCTGCTTCTGTGCTTCAGTTCGCGCATCGTCAACGCTTAATGTGGTGGCGCCGGCGCAAGGAGTCTGGCTGTAACTGCTGCCACATTTATAGATGTTTTGGGCTTGCAGCCCGGAAGATAAGGCGCATAGCGATATCGATACCATAGCAGTAAAGCGTGTCAGCTTAAGTGCGCCTCGGGTTTTTGTATTCATGTGTCAGACTCCGGTTTCACAGGGGGGGCACTTGCCGGGATCGCCAACGGTATTGCCAACACCGGGCGTGGTGGTTTGGGCCTGGGCGGCTTGCTGGTGTGCACCAGGTGCATTCCCTGTGCCATGTTGCCTGCCAGAAATTGCGGCACCGCCTTGAGTGCCCGGTCAATCGTCTGCTCAATGGCAATGCGGTGGTCTGGCGAAGGTTTTTTCAGTACCCAGTGAACCACTTCGGCCTTAACGCCGGGGTGGCCAATACCCAGGCGCAAACGCCAGTATTGATCGGTACCCAATTGGGCGTGAATGTCGCGCAGACCGTTGTGCCCGGCATGGCTGCCGCCGAGCTTCAGTTTGGCCTCGCCCGGGACGATGTCCAGCTCGTCATGCGCGACCAGAATGTCCTGCGGCGGAATCTTGTAAAAATTGGCCAGTGCTGCGACGGATTTGCCGCTCAGGTTCATGAAGCTCTGAGGTTTTAGCAGCCAGACAGTTTGCCCTTGCACGTTGGCCCTCGCAACCATGGCGTGGAAGCCCTTGTCGATGACCAGGCTGGTCTTGAGTTCGCGCGCCAAAGCATCGATCCACCAAAAACCCGCGTTGTGGCGGGTGTCTTCATAGTCCGGACCTGGGTTTCCCAAGCCTACAAAAAGTCGAATCATGGCGAGATTATGCAGAAGTGATGAAGCAAAAAAAACGGCCCACAAAGTGAGCCGTTTCGCAAGCCACAAGGGGGCTTATTTTTTGGCGGCAGGCTTGGCGGCCGCCTTGTCTGCAGGTTTGGCAGCGGGCTTGCCACCGGCTTTGCCTGCTGGCTTGGCTGCTGCGTCGGCCTCAGGCTCAGCCGCAGGTGCTTCGGCCGAGGCCACCACCACCACAGACACCACCACCGGGTTCTTGTCGCCACCATGCGTCACCACGCTCACGCCCTTGGGCAGTACCACTTCCGCCAGGTGCAGAGAGGAGCCTTTCTTCAGGCCACTCAAGTCCACCTTGATGAATTCTGGCAGGTCGGCTGGCAGGCACAGCACATTCAGTTCGCTGATGACGTGGTTGGCAATGCAACCCTCAGACTTGATCGCCGGTGACTCTTCATCGCCGACGAAGTGCAACGGCACCTTCATGTGCAGCTTGGTGGTGGCATTCACACGTTGGAAATCCACGTGCAACACGAGTTGCTTGAACGGGTGAACCTGCACGTCGCGCAGCAACACGGGGCTCTCGGCGCCGTCAATCTCCATGCTCAACACGCTGGAGTGAAATGCTTCTTTTTTCAGAGCATGCCACAGGGCGTTGTGATCGATTTCGATCTGTTGGGGGGCAACAGTGCCACCATAAACGATGCCCGGTGTGCGACCGGTGATGCGGAGACGGCGGCTCGCACCCGTGCCCTGCTTGGAACGCTCAAAAGCGGTAAATTTCATGTTGTAACTCCTGGAAGAGCCCACCGCGACCAGTGTGGCTCCGATTAAAAAAAGCCGGGCACCCAAACCGGATGCGCCAGCCACTTAAGGTTCTGATCAGAAAAGATTTTCCTGGTCAGAGAACAAACTCATCACAGACTTGCCTGCGGCGATGCGCTGAATCGTTTCAGCAATCAGCGGCGCCACATTGAGTTGTCTGATTTTTGGGCACGCCATGCCTGCAGGGCTCAGCGGAATGGTGTTGGTGACCACCACTTCATCCAGCGCCGCACCATGGGTGATGCGGTCAATGGCGGGACCTGAAAAAATAGGGTGCGTGCAGTAGGCATAGACTTTTTTGGCACCGCGCTGTTTCAACACTTCAGCGGCTTTCACCAACGTGCCTGCCGTATCGATCATGTCGTCCATGACGACGCAGTTGCGGCCTTCAATTTCACCGATCACATGCATGACCTCGCTGACATTGGCCTTCGGGCGACGCTTGTCGATGATGGCCAGATCACAGTTGAGCTGTTTGGCCAGTGCGCGCGCACGCACCACGCCGCCTACGTCTGGTGACACCACAATCAGGTCGTCGTAATTTTTTTGCCGCAAATCGCCCAGCAGTACGGGTGAGGCGTAAATGTTGTCAACCGGAATGTCAAAAAAGCCTTGGATCTGGTCAGCGTGCAAATCCATCGTCAAGACCCGGGCCACGCCCACGGCTTGCAGCATGTTGGCCACGACTTTGGCCGAGATCGGCACCCGGCTGGAGCGTGGGCGACGGTCTTGCCGGGCATAACCAAAATAAGGAATCACGGCACTGATGCGTTCGGCTGATGCACGCTTGAGCGCATCCACCATGATCAGCAGTTCCATCAGGTTTTCATTGGTGGGCGCGCAGGTGCTCTGGATCACAAAGACATCACGGGCGCGCACATTTTGTTTGATTTCGACGGTGACTTCACCGTCAGAAAAACGCCCAACTTCAGCGGCACCCAGTTCGGTTTTGAGGCAACGCGCAATGCCGGCTGCCAGCGAGGGATTGGCATTGCCTGTAAAAACCATGAATTCAGGGGTTTGATCGGCTTGCATGAGAATCCCAACTTATAAGTCGCTGTTTGCTGTGGTGGGCCTTAGGCGCTCACCTGGAAAATTTGGCAGGGGAAGAAGGACTCGAACCTTCGCATGCTGGAATCAAAATCCAGTGCCTTAACCAACTTGGCGACTCCCCTACACGGGTAATTCATGAAACATGAACCACCGAAAACTTGCCGTTTCCCGCTTTATGCAGCCCAACCCACAAGTGGGTGAACTGGCAGGTTGGTGCATTGCTTGACTTGAAAACCAGGTAGAGCCTGCTCGCTCATGTCATGCACCGTCCGGGCAAACACCGCACTTCCAGACCCTGTCATTCTGCCATCCAACCCGAGACTTCTTAACCAAGCCAGCGCTTGGGAAATACCGGGGCAAATTTGCTGAGCAACAGGTTGCAAGTCGTTACGACCAAAGCCGTATGCGTCTGCAGCGAAGCCTGAAATTATAGCGGGTTCAGTGTCTCTTTTTAATTGGGGATGAGAAAAAATTCGTTCGGTGGCGAGTCCCTCTGCAGGTTTGGCCACTAGAAATTTAGCGGCTGGCAGTTCGATGGGGGTCATTTTTTCGCCAATTCCGCTGACCCAGGCGTTGTGGCCACCCAGGAAAAAAGGCACGTCGGCGCCGAGTGACAGACCCAATGGCAGCAGGGTGTCAAGTCCGATATTCAACTGCCACAGGCGGTTGAGCGCCAGCAACGTGCTGGCGGCGTCGGACGAGCCCCCGCCCATGCCCGCCTGTGACGGAATGCGTTTGTTAACGCCAATGTGAACGCCCAGGCGTGTGCCAGTGAGCTTTTGCAGGGCGTGCGCCGAGCGCACCACCAGGTCGTCCGCAGGCAGCGGTGGGCCAAGGTCTTCTCGGCTGATCTGTCCATCTGCTCGCACTTCAAAGTGCAGGGTGTCATGCCAGTCAATCAACATGAACACGGATTCAAGCAGGTGGTAGCCGTCCGCGCGCTGCCCCACAATGTGAAGGAACAGATTGAGTTTGGCGGGCGCAGGGATGTCGTAAAGCGATTTCATGGCAACCAGGGTCTGGGTCAGGGTTCCAAAATAAGGCGCAACTGCGCCTGAGGCAGAGGTGTACGCCGTTGGGCGATGATTTTGCCCTGCGCGAATTGCGCCAGGTCGACTTCCCAGCCATCAGCTTGAAGGCCTCGTCCGTCCAGCCAAGCAAACAAAGCGATCACCGGGATGTCCGTGCCAAGCACGGTTTGAATCAGCGGACCAAGTCCGGCGAAACTGCGGGTGTCACCCGGCGATTCCAGGGTTGCGGCATGTTGTGTCCAGCGAATGGCCGCAGCCGTACTTCCCAAAGGCGTAAAAAAGGTCAATTCACCGGCGTCCGGCGAGCCTGTGAGCTCAAAGGAGGCACTGAAAGACTGGCGTTGAGACAGCGGGTCATTCGGATTGGCTTCGACCTGTGTGGCCAGGCGGCCATGCCAGCTTGGCATATTTATGTCATTTTGGCGTGTAGCCCTTTGATTTATTGCACATCCAGCTATTAAAAAAATAGCAACTAATTGGCTGATCAGCGTAACAACGCGGCGCGTCACAAGGTGATCCGTAAACGTTTGAGGGTGTCTAACAGGGTGTCATTGTTTGGGTTGAGCTTGAACCCTTCGCGCCACACTTGCAAGGCCTCTGGCTGGCGTTTGAGGGCCCAGAGTACTTCGCCCAGGTGCGCTGCAATCTCGGCATCGGGTTTGTCTTTGAAGGCGCCCTGCAACAGACCCAGGGCAACGTTGAGGTTGCCGCTGCGAAACTCGGCCCAGGCCATGCTGTCGGTAATGAATGGGTCTTTAGGCGAGAGCTGCAAGGCTTTGGCGATCAGAGCTTTGGCTTCTGGCAGGCGCAGCCCGCGGTCTGCAAGTGAATAGCCCAAGGCGTTGTAGGCGTGCGGGTCATCCGGTTTGCTGGCCATCAAGCCGCGTAGCAGGCGCTCCATGTCGTCAAGTTCGTCCAGTTTTTCATGCAACATGGCCAGGTCGTACACCAAGTCAGCGTCATCCGGGTTCTGCGCCAGACTGGCTTGCAGCAGACTTCGGGCGCGGGCAAATTGCTTGTGCTCCTTGAGCAACTGAATCTCGGCAGATTGCTTCAGTTGTGCCTCATCGGCAGAACGTGCAGGCTGGCTGCGGATCAGGGTCAGGGCCTCCTCCAGCTGACCTTGTTGGGCCATCAGGATGGCACGCCGAATTTGTGCGCGCAGGACATCCTCCGGGTCGTCAACCCGTTGCAACCAGGTATCGGCCTGCTTGAAGTCTTTGTGTTGCTGGGCAATCTGCGCCATGGACAAAAAGGCTTGCGTGCGCCCGCGGCGGAATTCAGGTCGCTGTTTTGAGGCGGCAGTGGCTTCGGTCAAGTCAAGGTAGCGTTGCAACTGGCGCCGTGCATCTTCCAGCTGGCCCTCTTGCAGGGCCAGCGCACCGTTGATCAACCAGGTGTCCGGGTAATCAGGGCTTTGCACCCTGATGCTTTCCAGTTGTGTTTTGGCGTCTCCCTCGCGCCTGGCATTCAGCAGCGACTTGACGTAGGCCATGCGAAATTCTGGCCGGGCGTGCGGCAGGTGCTTGTTCACCAGGTCTTCTGCTGCCGCCAGTTCCGGACTCATCATGGAAAGCGCCAGCAAAGCTGCATGTTCTGAATGCGAATCTAGACTCAACCCGTTGGTTGCCGCGCTCAAGGCTGCAGGCTTGTCACCCGCGCTGAGCACCATGCGACCCACAACGGCCCAGGCGGTTGGCCCTAGCACGGGATCCTGAAGGAAACTTGCCAGGGCTTTCTTGACCGTGGTTGCCGCCAATGCGCGGTCACTGGCGCGCTCGAAAACCGCAGGAATAGACCAGATGGCATCACGCTGTTCCTTTGCGGGGGTCAGCGCAATGTCGCGTTTCAGGGGTTCGAGCGTCTCCGCGACACGGTTGAGCCCCAATAAGACTTGCAGAATGTACCTGTTGGCCTCTTTGGATGCAGGGGCTGCCTGACTCCAGGCTCTTGCTGCCAACAAGGCAGATTCGCCGGAGCGGGCTTGCAAAGCAATTTGCACCGCACGCCTGAAGAGGTTTGGGTCGTTGGTTTTTCGCGCGGCATCAAGAACCAGTGCAAAGGCAGCCGCGGACTCTTCGCTGCGAGCATTGAGTTCACCCAGCAGAAGTTGATAAAACAAGGCGCTGTCAAGCGCAGAGCTTTTGGCGTTCTCTGGAATGTTGCGGGGCGTCTGGGCTTGCGCAGTGACGGCGAGCGTCAGCAGCAGGGGCAATAAAAAACGGTATTTAGGGCGCATCCAGTCATAATAATTGATGTCTGCGAAAAAAATTTTCTATGCCCGAATTACCTGAAGTTGAAGTCACACGCCTGAGTTTTGCGAAAGACATTCAGGGGGCTTCTGTGCTTGCCGCACACTTGGGTAAACCGTTGCGCTGGCCACTGGGCTGCGAGGCCGGGCAATTGGTCGGGCGGCAGGTGCGTTCAGTGGGGCGGCGTGGCAAATATTTGCTGATTGAAATGAACCAAGGGTGGTTATTGGTGCACCTGGGCATGTCAGGCAGCTTGCGTTTTGCCCGTGATCTGCCACCAACTGGTGTTCATGACCATTTTGAGCTGGTGACCACGCTGGGCAGCTTGCGGCTCAATGACCCAAGGCGGTTTGGTGCCGTGGTGTATGTCGAGAACCTGGCCGCTCCGCAGGCGGACAAGCTGCTGGGGCGATTGGGTATGGAGCCTTTGTCCGGGTCTTTTGACGCGCTGCAGTTTCAGACGGGACTTCACCAGCGCAAGGCCGCCGTTAAACAGGTGTTGCTGGCGGGTGATGTTGTGGTAGGTGTGGGCAATATTTACGCCTCTGAGGCACTTTTCCTGGCCTGTATTCGTCCCACAACCAGTGCAGCGCTTTTGACCAAACCCCGCATGCGGCGCTTGCAGGAAGCAATTCGGGATGTGTTGGCGCGCGCGGTTGAAAAAGGCGGCAGCACGTTGCGTGATTTTTCAAGTGCCGACGGTCAGACCGGCTATTTTCAGCTCGAAGCCATGGTTTACGGCCGGGCCAATTTGCCATGCAAAGTGTGTGGCACCCCCATCAAAATGATCAGACAAGGGCAACGGTCAACTTTTTATTGCCCCCGCTGCCAGAAGCGCTGACGCACCTTCGCCAGGACATGTCCGCGGCAGTGCTATATTGAAAACAAACCGCAATCCCGGAGGCACCTTGGGAAGTTCATTCAACGAAAAATTTGATCAGCATGGCGTATGGCGACGCGAATTTGCCTTGCGCTTGAAGCTGCTCGCGCAGTGGCTTAAAGACCAGGACCTGCTAGATGCATCGGTGGAAGACCGTTTGCATCGTCTTGAAGCCCAGGTGCGCGTCGACAAGGTGATGGTGGCTTTTGTGGCCGAGTTCTCGCGCGGCAAGTCAGAGTTGATCAACGCCATATTTTTTGCCGACTATGGCCGGCGCATCATGCCTGCCAGCGCCGGGCGCACCACCATGTGTCCCACCGAAATGGGTTACGACCCCGAGGTGCCACCCTGTTTGCGTTTGTTGCCCATAGAGTCACGCTTGCAGCCGCAAAGCCTGATGGAGTGGCGCATGGTGCCTGAAAAATGGGAGCGCACGGACCTCGATGTGGCCAATCCCAAGCAACTCGCCGAGGCGTTTGCCAAGGTGGCCGAGACCCGCCATGTCACCCCAGACGAAGCCAAAGCCCTTGGTTTTTGGCAAGAAAATTCAGCCCAGACCACCGTATTGATGGACGCGAAAGGCATGGTTGAAGTGCCCAAGTGGCGTCATGCGTTGATCAATATTGCGCACCCATTGCTGAAGCAGGGCCTGGTGATTCTGGACACGCCCGGGCTCAATGCAATCGGCGCAGAGCCCGAGTTGACGGTGAGCTTGATCCCGCAGGCGCAGGCCATCGTCTTCATCCTGGCGGCCGACACGGGTGTCACCCAGTCTGATTTGTCGATCTGGCGAGAGCACTTGGTGCAAGACGACCGCGACACGTCAACCCGCGTGGTGGTGCTCAACAAAATTGACACGCTTTGGGACGCGCTGGACAGTCCGCTGCAGGTGCAGTTGCAGATTGAAGGACAAAAGCAAACCACCGCCAGTATTCTGGGAATCCCCGAGGGGCAGGTGGTGGCTGTGTCGGCGCAAAAAGGTTTGCTGGCCAAAGTGAGCAAGGATGCAGCTTTGCTGCAGCGCAGTTGTCTGGGTGCGTTGGAAGATGCCCTTAGCCGGAACATCATGGGGCGCAGGCAAAGAATACTGGCCGCGGCCGTGGCGCGCGGCATCAATGAGCTGCGCAATGAGACTTCTCGTGTGGTGCAGATGCGCCGGGGTGATCTGCTTGAGCAATCGATGGAGCTCAAGGGCTTGCGTGGAAAAAACACGCCGGTGATTAAAAACATGCGTTCGCGTATTGCGCAGGAGCAGACTGAGTTTGATTCAGGTGGCGTCAAAATCCATGCGGTACGGTCAGTGCACTTGAAACTGTTGCGCGAAATTTTCGCGTTGTTGGGCCCGAGTAACCTTAAGCGGGAAATGACGCAACTGACCACCGCCTTGCAGCAAAAGGGCTTCAAGCTGGGCATCAAGCGTTCCTACGGGGACACCTTTGAGCGGCTTCGTGCCAATATGGGTCAGGTTCATGCCAAGGGGCTGGAAATTCACACCATGTTGAAAGCGACTTTCTTGCAGTTGAATACAGATTACGGTTTTTCTCTTCAGGTGCCCGATGAGCCCAAGGTAGAGGCTTACTTGCAAGACCTGGATTTGATTGAGCGCAGCCACGTGCAGTACCTTGGATTGGGCAATGCCTTTCGTTTGGCTCAGCCCGAGTTTGCAGACCGGCTGGTCAG
Organism: Burkholderiales bacterium; assembly: GCA_038207945.1. Lineage (GTDB taxonomy): Bacteria > Pseudomonadota > Gammaproteobacteria > Burkholderiales > Burkholderiaceae_C > Rhodoferax. The sequence continues at coordinate 4,958 of JBBQZG010000072.1, read as the reverse complement.
GGCGTTGTCCACCCGTCTGCGAAGCGTGCACGAAATGGCCCTGACCGATATCGAAGCCTGGAGCAAATCTGCTGCTGCACAGCTGGATGCGCAACTGCGCGAGCGGCGGAAGAATTTTGTGCGCAGACTGGAGGCGATTGACCGCATTGCACAAGCGTCCGGGGGATTGGATGAGCGCATTGCAGAAATCAGCAGCCGCAGTGCCGACCTTGACCAGGTTGAACGCAAGTTGGTTGAATTGACCGACTATTTGATCCAGATGACTGCACCAGAGCGATTTGGTGTCGCCATCAATGACGCGGCTGGTTGAGCCTTTGGCGCATGATTCTGACCAGTTTCTGGCACACGCCGTGGTCGAGTGGCAGGTACGGCATGGCCGGCACGATTTGCCTTGGCAAAACACCCGTGACCCCTACCGGGTCTGGCTGTCTGAGATCATGCTGCAGCAGACGCAGGTGGTCACAGTATTGGATTACTTTGCCCGGTTTTTAACCTGTTTCCCGAATGTGGCGGCGCTGGCGCAGGCCTCACTGGACGAGGTTTTGAGCCTGTGGAGTGGCCTTGGATATTACAGCCGGGCCCGAAACATGCACCGGTGCGCGCAGGACGTCATGCGTCATCATGCCGGGGTATTTCCGCCCACATCGCAACAACTGCAAAGCTTGCCTGGCATCGGGCCGTCTACAGCGGCGGCGGTAGCCTCGCTGTGTTTCAGTGAAAAGGTGGCGATTTTGGACGGCAATGTCAAGCGGGTGCTGACGCGTTATCTCGGCTTTGATGCAGATTTGGCGCTGGCTGGCAACGAGCGGCGTTTGTGGCAAGAGGCCACACGGCTGCTGCCCGATGAAAATTTGAGCCGCAACATGCCACGCTATACCCAGGGCATGATGGATTTAGGTGCAACACTTTGCACCGCTAAAAAACCAGCCTGTGCCAACTGTCCGCTTCAAACGCGTTGTGTGGCCCATGCGGTTGGAAACCCGCAAGGATTTCCGGTGAAAACGCGTCGACTCAAGCGCAGTGCGCAATCGCTTTGGTTGCTTTGGGCGCGCTCTGATGAAGGTTCGCTGTGGCTTAGCCAAAGACCCACACCCGGCGTGTGGGCGGGTTTGTATTGTTTTGCCTTGTTTGACAGTTACGAGGCTTTGAAAGTTGCAGTGCCTGAAGGCTTTCGCGAGCGGATGACGGATTTGCCGGCCTTCAAGCATGTGTTGACGCATAAGGACTTGCATCTGCATCCTGTGCAGGTGGCGTTACCCCATGCGCTCAATCCAGACACTCTTGGGGCCTGGTTTGAGCCGTCACAGTGGCAAATTTTGGGCTTGCCAGCACCCGTGAACAAGTTGCTTCGCTAGAGCTGGCGGGCATCCATTTCGCGGTGCCGCTTGAGCGTATCCCATTTGGCCTGAAACAGCTCAGCCAATTGCTCAACCAGATAAACCGAACGGTGCTGGCCACCTGTGCAACCAATGGCAACCGTGACGTAACTGCGGTGGTTAAGTGCCAGCGCATCCAGCCAACTGTCAAGAAAATCATAAATTTGTTTGAGCATGCGAGCCACTTCAGGTTCTTGCTGCAAAAACTCGATCACGAGGAGGTCGCGCCCGGTGAGTTCCTTTAAGGCTGGTTCGTAATGCGGATTGGGCAACATCCGCACGTCGAATACATAGTCAGCGTCGCTGGGGATGCCGCGTTTGAAAGCAAATGACTCAAACACCAAGGTCAGCTGCTTGCCGGGGGCGGCAATCAGGGCCTTGATGTAGCTCTGCAACTGCGTGGGTCGGATGATGCTGGTGTCAATCACATGCGCATCAGTGCGCAGCTCACTGAGTAAGTCACGTTCCAGTTCAATGGCTTCCGCCAGGGCCCGGCGCTGGTCTTGATGGGTGTGATCTTGCCCGATTTGTGACAGCGGGTGTCGCCTGCGAGTTTCAGAAAAACGCCGGATCAGGGTGCCGGTGGTGGCATCCAGAAAAATGGAGTCAACATCCACGCCCTGCGCTTTCAGTGCTTGCAGCTGTTTGGGCACCAATGGCAATGAGCTGGCGCTGCGCACATCCATGGCGATGGCCAGCTGGTTGGTATAACCGCTGCGCTCCAGCGTGACCAGCGAGGTCAGCAGCTCTGGCGGCAGGTTGTCCACACAGTAAAAACCAAGGTCTTCCAGCGCATGAAGGGCCACCGATTTTCCCGAGCCAGACATGCCGGTCAAGACCACAAGGTGCAATGCATTCTTGGGGATATTCATGTCAGGCGCCCTGTATTTGCAACATGTCGCGCGCATGGGCCAGCGTGCTGCTTAAAAGACGTTCACCGCCCAGCATGCGGGCCAGTTCGGCCACCCTGTCTTCGCCAGCAACCCATGTCACCTGGCTGACAGTGCTGGTGCCATGCAATTGTTTTTTCACCACCAGGTGATGGTCGGCGCAGGCAGCCACTTGGGGCAGGTGGGTGACCGCCATAACTTGGCGATCCGCCCCGAGCTGACGCATCAAGCGGCCCACTGTCTCAGCCACCGCGCCGCCAACACCCGCGTCCACTTCGTCAAAAATCAGCGTTTGTGCGCTGCCAAGCTGGCTGGTGGTGACGGCAATGGCAAGCGCAATGCGTGACAGTTCGCCACCTGAGGCGACCTTGTGGATAGGGCGCGGTGTGCTACCCGCGTGCCCGGCCACCAGAAAGCTCACGTCTTCCAGTCCGCTTTGCATGGGTTGGGCGGCGGTCTCCAAACGCACCTCAAACTGGCCACCTTGCATGCCTAAACCTTGCATGGCGTCGGTGATGGTTTTGCCCAGTTTGGGCGCGCTCTTGCGGCGCGCCTGTGTCAACCGGTGGGCTTGGGCTTGGTAGACACGCAAAGCTGCGTCTTGCGCCTGTTCAAGGGTTTGCAAGTCTGCCGCCGCGTCCAGCGCGGTCAAGTCGTTGCGCCAGCCGTTCAGCAGATCGGGCAAGTCTTCGGGGTTGCGCTTGTAGCGCCTGGCCGTGGACATCCACAGACCCATGCGTTCATCGAGTTCACTCAGGCGCTGCGGGTCCAGCTCGGTTTTCCGCAGGTAGGCGCGTAGCGAGTGCACGGCATCGTCAAGCTGCGCCAGACTAGACGACAAAACCTCTGTGATTCCATTGAAGGCAGGCTCTATTTGCTCTTGTTTTTGAAGTGAATCAAAGGCGTTCCCCACCCGGCTTCGGGCATTGTCATCGTCTTCTTCAAGCGTCTGCAAGGCGCCTTGGGCCGCGTCCAGAAGACCTTGTGCATGGGACAGTCTGGTATGTTCCGCGTTCAGGGTTGGCCACTCGTCAACGCTGGGGTTGAGCTTTTCCAGTTCGCCAATTTGCCAGGCCAGACGCTCGTGCTCGCTCAAGAGGGTCGACTGCAATGCGCGCGCCTGGGCCAGCTTGTCTTGCGCCGCGCGCCATTGCTGCCAGGCAGTTGCCGTGGCGGCAGTTGACACCTGCGCGTAGGCGTCAAGCAATGCGCGCACCTCATCCGTGCGGGTCAGGCTTTGCCAGGCATGCTGGCCATGAATGTCCAGCAGTTGCTCGCCCAGGGCGCGCAATTGGGTGGCCGTGGCTGGGCTGGCGTTGATCCATGCGCGGCTTTTGCCTTGTGTGTCCACCGTGCGCCGCAGCAGCAGCGTGGTGTCCTGGTCGAAGCCTGCGTCATCAAGCCAGCGCAAGATGGTGGGTGGGGCATCAAATTCGGCGCTGACATCGGTGCGTGGGCAACCCTCGCGGATCACGTTCACATCGGCGCGCCCGCCCGTGACGAGCTGCAGCGCATCAATCAGGATCGATTTACCAGCACCGGTCTCACCAGTCAGCACAGTAAAGCCTTCTGCCAAATCCAGGTCCAGCTCGTTGACAATGACGAAGTCGCGCAAGACAATGCGTTTGAGACTCACGGTGCGGTTACTCCTTCATTCCAGTGCAATTTTTCCCGCAGGGTGTCAAAGTAAGACCAGCCTTTGGGATGCAAAAACCGCACATGGTGGTCTGAGCGCACCACCTCTATGCGGTCGCCATGCATCAGCGAGGCCAGTGACTGCTGATCAAAACTGGCACTGGCGTCTCGTCCTGCTACTAATTCAATAGCTATATGTGACGTATTTGCTAAGACGATAGGTCGATTTGACAATGTATGGGGCGCGATTGGCACCATGACCCAACCAGGAATAGAGGGGTGCAGCAGCGGGCCACCTGAAGACAGCGCGTAGGCCGTGGAGCCTGTTGGTGTTGCAATGATCAGACCATCGGCGCGCTGGTTGGCCACAAAATGTCCGTCCACTTCTACCCGCAACTCCACCATGCCAGACGTGGCGCCACGATTGACCACCACATCGTTCATGGCCATGGCCTTGAAAACGCAGTGACCATCGCGCATGACCCGGGCATTGATCAGGCTGCGGTGGTCCTCCACATACTCACCGCGCAGCATGCGCTCCAGGTTTTCAGCAAAGTTACCATATGGAATGTCAGTGATGAAACCGAGGCGACCCTGATTGATGCCGATCAGGGGGACCCCGAAGGGCGCCAGTTGCCGGCCGATACCGAGCATGGTGCCGTCGCCACCAACCACCAGGCCCAAGTCACATTGCGCACCAATTTCGGCGACGCTGAGCAGGGGGTAACCGGTCAAGCCCATGTTGTGGGCAGTGTCCTGTTCGATCACCACCTCGCAACCCTGATCGTCCAGAAACTGCAGGATGGCTTCTATCGCGCTGCGCGAATTTGTACCAGACGCGCCGGAGGCAATCGTTTGGTATTTGCCAATCAATGCCACGTGATGGAAATTAGACTTCATTTTCAAATTACATCACTAAAATGAAATGATGTTGGATGACCGTGCCAAGTTATTGTTGAAAGCGCTGGTAGAGCGTTACATCGCCGACGGGCAACCCGTGGGCTCCCGTACGTTATCTCGTGCGTCAGGCCTGGAGTTGTCCCCCGCCACAATTCGC